>JAZURB010000202.1:0-1684 GCA_045605945.1 Acutalibacteraceae bacterium | reverse complement strand
AATCACCGTGTTCACCGAAGAAGAATTACAAGCGTTCAAAGCCGAATGCTTCCGCACATTCAAAGACGGCAAGCGGATGTATCAACAAGCGGCGGCGTATATGTTCATGGTCAACACAGGACTTCGCCCAGGCGAGATGCTCGGGCTCATCAACAGCGATCTCGATCTGGTAAAGCGCATCGTGCATGTACGGCGCGGTGTGAAAGAGGTTGCTAAACGCGACGGGAGTAAAGCCATCAAAGGGCGCACGATCAAGGTCGGCAAGCTGAAAACCGCATCGAGCAAACGCGATATCCCGCTCAACAAGGCGGCAATCGCGATGGTGGAAGATCTGCGACGCGAGTTCTACTTCGGCGAGGATGCCCCGCTTGTGTGCGATGCACACGGGGAATTTACGAAGCCCTTGAACTTCCGCAAGCGGTTTGAACGTATCATCAAAGCGGCACACCTGCCGGATTACCTCAGCCTGCACTCCCTGCGTCATACATACGCCACCCGCCTCGGCAACGGTGTGAAACAACCCGACGGCTCGATCCTGCGCTTATCCCCGAAACAGATCGCCAACCTGCTCGGCCACAGCACATCCGAAGTCACGGAGCTGTACTACATCCGCAACGACCCCACCGCTCTCGAAGGCGTCACGGATGGATTTGATGTATAAGACCACCCCCGCAATGTGTCAGTAGGGGTTACCACGCGCCAGCAAGGAAGAAAGAACTATCTAAGGTGATTAAAACTCCCCGCGCACGGTCGTCGCCGTGCGCCGGGAGTTTTCGTTCGCGATTTAACCTTCGATTATGCCGTCGTTATCATCTTCATCGGAATCGATTTCGCAACTGCAGTTTGTGCATGACCAGTAGCCGTCCCAATACATGATACCACCACACTCAGGGCAATCCTTGTAATAACGCTCACCCATATCATCGTCTAATTCGCTGGAGCAATACGGACAATGGCAATACTCAGATTCATCATATGCTTTGTCGCAAAACGGACACATTTGCATAAAAACATCTCCTTAATTATTTGGTGTTAGTCACTATATTTTGCTTTCATCCACCGAAGATTGAACTCCTCAAGTGCATCGTCGTAATCATCGTAATGCTCGGTAGAGCCGCCTCCGATTACACAATAGGAAATCTTGTTATGTCTGCAGCCAATCTTGAGAAGACGGATATTGCCTTTTTCTCTCACGAGTTCGGTATCACCAAATTCCATGTATAACCCTCCTTTAAATAATGCGTTTATGGCCTATACGATCTTAATAATACTTTCTCACCTTCCCTCACCAATTCGTGGGTATGTTCCGTCGCAAACTGTGCGACAGAATGGTACGCTTTTTTAAAATAAAAGCAGAGCTCGCCATTGACCATATCGGTACAACACGTATACCGTCTTCCGCCTGAAAGAACCTGACACCAGTTTAGAACTTTGTTAACCCCAAGCACAAGCATATTATCTATCCTTTCCAATCAATTGACACCTTGTGGCGTTCTTTACACTTGAATTGTATCAAAGGTTTTGCGGGTTGTCTTTCAACCAGCTTGAAAAAATCAAGTTTCATTGAATAAATCAAAGCGGTGTGATACAATAAAATTGAGATTTCAATCGAGGTGGGGGTAAATATGAGCCGAAATATATACGCTAATCTTGGAAAAAACATTAAAGGTTTGAGAAAGAGATA
>JAZURB010000201.1:0-4846 GCA_045605945.1 Acutalibacteraceae bacterium | reverse complement strand
CGTTCTTTTTTTTATTCGCGTCGTTGATTTCTTCGCATGGGTATGTTACACTAACCTAAAAGGCGGTGATGGTATGGCGAAAAAGCAAGAATATGATGCGATGAAAGATCTTGAAGACTATCAAAAGCACATGTACAATCCCGGGCATTATGTCGGCACGGGGCGTGTGGCGCCGACGGTATCTGCCCCCGGCAGGGCGATGCCGATGGTGATTTTGTGGTTCGCTGCGGCGGCGTTTTTCGTGGCGCTCGGCGTGATCGCGGTATTTTCCGATGTGGCGTTCGCCTCGTTTGGATTTATCGAATCCGACATGGTAAACAAGGTGATCGGCGTGGGGATTTTAGCGCTTATTGCCGCGTTTTGTGTCGTCATGGCGTGCGGTTATCTGCGCAAGGTGCGGCGATATCGCCGTCAAAAGGCGCAGCGCCGCAAGAAATAATACAATAAAAAGCATCGCGCTTCGTTAGAACGCGATGCTTTTTTGCATGACGATGTATTTTACCGAAAAGACAACTTGGTTTTTTCCAGCACCTTGAGCAGCACGCAGCCGAGGATCAAGCCGACCGCACCTTGCACGCCGTTGGCGGGAATATTGACCGCCGACGGGGCAAAGCCGTATAAGCAGCCTTCAAACAGAAAATATCCCGCAACCATGACGCTCTCGGCGACAACGCCTGACACAATGCCGCAAGGCAAGCAACCGATTTTGTCGCGCAACCAGCGATAGCCGTAATAGGCAATCAGCGCCATTACGCCTTTGATCAAAAAGGTGGCGGGCGCATAGATCGCATAGCCCGAAAAGACATCGGCAAGTCCCGAACCGATGCCTGCTGCGAGAAACGCATACAGCGGCGACAGCATAAAGCCGCAAAGCAGCACGATCGCGTCACCGAGATTGGCATAGCCTTTCATCGGCGTCGGGATCTTGATGATCATGGTCGCCACGCAGGCGAGTGCCGCGAGCAGCGCGGAAGCCACCAATTTTTGTGTTGTGTTGGTCGTTTTCATTGCGAATCCCCCGTTACAGCATCGCTTCGTCGTACACCGCGCGGCAGCCGCCGATAAACCGCGGTCTGGCGCGTGCGGCAAGCACGGTGGCTTCGCCGATCTTGTTATTTTCAAGGCGCACAGGCACAGCCACCTTTTTGATATGCATACCGATCATCGTAAAGCCGATGTCGATGCCCGCGTCTGCCTTGATTTCTTCCACCACAACGGGATTTTCGAAATGTTGATACGCCTGCGTCGCCATGGAACCGCCCGCTTTCGGTTGCGGCACAACATTGACGATCTCCGCCGTCGGGACGGCGGCTTTTTCGACAACGATCGCGCGGTTCAAATGCTCGCAGCATTGAAACGCGAGATACCAGCCCGCCTCTTTGGCATAATCATAAAGACCTTGAAACACCACGCCCGCCGTATCGGGGCTGGAGTTGGTGCCGATCATCGAGCCGATGATCTCACTGGTGGAGCATCCCACCACCACGATGGCGCCGCGCTGCAGCCCTGCCTTTTCGCCGAGCTCGCGCATAACGGCTGTGGCTTGTTCGTAAAGCGTATTCATAGAAAAACCTCCCAATAACCCATTGCCCGTACAGTATATATCAAATCTGATGCTACTGAAATAGTCAGAAAAGGATAAATTTATATAACCAGATGGTGCGGAATATTCTTGTGCCGATTTTGCCTTGTTCTTTTGTGCGTATCGTAGTATAATGCCCATAAGAGGTGAGGTTTTCATGCTTACGACCTATATTCAGCAGCATATGCCGCTGTTGTTGCAAACGTTGCGCGAGCTTTGTGCTATCCCTGCGCCGTCGGGGGCGGAGGATGCCCGCGCTGCCTATTGTAAGGCGTGGCTCGAGCGCGAAGGGGCGCGCGGCGTGTATATTGACGAGGCGAAAAATGCGGTGCTGTCGCTCGGCTGCGACGGCAGTAACGCTATCACCGTTGTTGCGGCGCATCTGGATACCGTGTTTCCCGATACGGTGCCGATGCCGCTTGTCGAGGACGATGTGTATATCCGTTGCCCCGGTGTGGGAGATAACACAGCAAGTGCCGCCGTGCTGCTGTTGGCGGCAAAATATTTTCTGCAAAGCGGCGCTGTCCCGCAGGGCGGGTTGCTGTTTGCTTGGAATTCCTGCGAAGAGGGACTCGGCAACCTGAAAGGCGTACGCCGCCTGATGGCGGATCATGCGGGACGCGTGGCGCGGTTTTTGTCGCTTGACTGCCATCTCGATGAGATCGCGACCCGCTGTGTCGGCTCACATCGCTATGAGGTCACCGCGCGTACGAAGGGCGGTCATTCCTTCTTGGCATTCGGCGAAAAGAATGCGATTGCGGTTTTGTCGGCAATCGTCTCGCGGATGTATGCGATCACTGTCCCCAAAAACGGCGACAGCCGCACGACCTACAATGTCGGCGAAATTCGCGGCGGCACATCGGTGAACACCATTGCCCAAGAAGCGACCATGCTGTGCGAATACCGCTCGGACGATGCGGCGTGTCTGGCGTATATGAAGGACGCGTTTGCAAGGATATTTGAGGATGCGCGCGACGACGGCACGGAGATTGCCGTGAAACGCATCGGTGAGCGACCGTGCATGGGTACGGTGGATGAAGCGATGCTTGATAAGCTGATTGTAAGCTGTAAACAAGCAGCGGCAGATATCGTGGGAGAGACGCCCCGCGAGATCGCCAGCTCCACCGATTGCAATATCCCGTTGTCGCTGGGTGTCCCGTCGGTGTGCATCGGCGTGTATGCAGGCGGCGGTATGCACACGCGTGAGGAATGGGTGGAAAAAGCATCCCTTGCCAAAGGGTTTGCTGTTTGCATACGCGCAATTTGTGCTGTGTCGGAATAAAATCCGTTATGCGCATATATATTGATAGCATTTACGGTGTTAAGAAGGAGTTGAACGGCGATGTCTTGGTGGGGAATCGTGCTGATTGTGTGTGCGGCGGCATCGGTGCTTGTATTGTTGACGGCGCTGGTGTGTTTTCTGATTGCGTGTTATTCGCCGTCGCGCAAACCGATTGCGACCGATGAATTTCCGTTGCCCGGCGGTGCGGTATATGCGCCGTATCATGCACAGATGCGCGAATGGATGCAAGCGGCACGGGAGATGCCGCATGAGGATATAGCAATCACCGCCTTTGACGGTTTGACCTTGCGCGGGAAGTTTTATGAATACGAAAAGGATGCGCCGATCGAGCTGCTGATGCCCGGTTATCGCGGCACCGCCGAGCGTGATCTGAGCGGCGGAATTTTTCGTTGCTTTTCCATGGGACACAGTGCTTAGGTGGTGGATCAGCGCGCGGGCGGCTTGTCGGAGGGGCACATCATTACCTTCGGCATCAAGGAACGCTATGATTGTCAGCGCTGGGCATGGTATATTGCCGAGCGCTTCGGCAACGATGTGCCGATCATTTTAACGGGCATTTCCATGGGCGCCGCCACCGTGATGATGACATCGGTGCTCGAGCTTCCCGCGAATGTGATCGGTGTGCTTGCCGATTGCGGCTACACTTCGGCAAAAGCGATCATAAAAAAGGTTATTCATCAAATGGGGTTGCCCTCGGCAGTGGCGTATCCGTTTGTGCGCCTTGGTGCGCGCTTGTTCGGTGGCTTTGATTTGGAGGCGGCATCGCCCATCGAAGCGATGAAAATCTGTCGTCTGCCTGTGCTGTTTGTGCATGGCGATGCGGATGATTATGTGCCGTGGTCGATGAGCAGCGAAAATTATGAAGCGTGCGCCGCACCGAAGCGTTTGCTGACCGTGGCGGGAGCGGGACATGGGCTTGCCTATCCTGCCGATCCGCAAGGCTATACGGCCGTAGCGCGCAAGGTGTTTGATGATGCCGCGGCTTTTGTCGGGAATTGTTGACGCTTGGCGAAAATCATGATATACTGATAAAAAGATCGTATAAAACGATTGCTATGGAGGAGGTCATTTCTATGTTCTGTACGAAATGCGGTGCTCAACTGCCGGAGAATGCGCTGTTTTGCGGCTCTTGCGGCACCAAAGTGGCGGCGCCCGATCAACCCGCTTATCAAGCTCCCGCTCAGCCTGCTTACCAAGCACCCGCACAACCTGCTGCGCAACCCGCACAGCCCGTTTATCAAGCTCCCACGCAACCTGTGTATGCTGCGCCTGCAACCAACACCGAGCCGCACCACGGCTATGTGGATTTCTTTGAGGCATTCAAGCTGGTGTTCACCAACGCCATCAACTTTACCGGTCGCGCTTCCAAGAGCGAGTTCTGGTGGGGTTATCTGGCTTGCTCGGCGATCGCGACCTTGCTCGCGTTCATTCCGTATGTCGGCTCGTTTCTTGCCCCCGCGCTCGGTCTGCCGATCGTGTCGCTGATGATTCGTCGTTTCCACGATTTGAGCATGCCGTGGCAAAACATCTTCAAATTCCTCATTCCCGTTTACGGTATCATTTATATGATTCAGACATTCCTGCTGCCGAGTGTCGGCGATAACGAGTACGGCCCCGGCCCGCGCTGATTGAATTGCAAAACGACCTCTTATTGAGGTCGTTTTATCTTTTCTTGACATTATCGGCGGTTCGCGGTATGATTTATCACATAAGACACCGAAAACAGGGGGGACTCGATCATGAAACGCTTTTTGATCGTTGTGGATATGCAAAACGATTTTGTCGACGGCGCGCTCGGTACGGCCGAGGCGGTCGCGATCGTGCCGCGCGTGGCGAAAAAAATTGCCGATTTCGACGGCGATGTTGTCGTGACCTACGATACCCACGAAGAGAATTATTTGGACACCGCCGAAGGCAAGAAGCTGCCTGTGGTGCATTGCGTGAAGGATACCGACGGCTGG
>JAZURB010000200.1:0-2572 GCA_045605945.1 Acutalibacteraceae bacterium | reverse complement strand
GGTGGTCCCGGTGCCGTGTTCTGGATGTGGGTTGCCGCATTTTTCGGTATGATGACCAATTTCTCGGAAAACGTACTCGGCATCTATTATCGCCGCAAGAATAAGGACGGCGAATGGTCGGGCGGTGCGATGTATTATTTGAAGGACGGTCTGGGCAAGAAAAAGGGTTTCAAGGGCATCGCTTCGGTGCTTGCGGCGCTGTTTGCTTGCTTTGCGATCCTCGCCTCGTTCGGTATCGGTAACATGGCGCAGATCAACAAGATCACTCTGAACATGGATGCCGCGTTCTTCCCGCAGACAAAAGCAGCGCACATTACCGCAGACAATGCTGTGGTTTACGATGCAGCTCATATTGTTGCTGTGTTGTCTGATGACACGGCGATCGAAGCCCCCGAAAAAGACGGCGAACTGTATTCGTTCAACCAAGACGGTTCGGTTGTGTATATCGCAGCGGAGGATGTCGTTGAGGGTACCAACGAGGAAGGCGTTGCGGAATATACGGTTTCTGCGACCAACGGCGCATTTGTGTATGATGATCCGGCAGCTGTGGATACTACGTGGGAGCTTCTTGCAAGCGGCGCGGAGGTTCAAACCCGTCAATACCGCGGCGATTGGTGGGAAATCACCAATGGCAATCAAAAGGGCTATGTGTGTAGTGAGTCGGTGGCGCTCACCAATGCGTTGTTTGGCGTTCCGTATTCGAATTGGATCATCGGTGCGGTGCTGCTGGTGATTGCGGCGCTCATCATCCTCGGCGGTCTGAAGCGTATCGCAAAATTCGCGGAGATTGTCGTACCGTTCATGGCGGTCATCTACGTCATCGGTGCTTTAATCTTGATCGGTGTGCACTTTGATCAGGTCGGTGCTATGTTTGCTTCGATTTTCCGCTTTGCCTTTAAACCGGCGGCATTCCTCGGCGGCGGCATCGGCGTGTTGATCAAAGAGACCATGACACAGGGCTTCAAGCGCGGCGTGTTCTCCAACGAAGCAGGTCTCGGCTCGTCGGTTATGGTGCACTCCAACTCGAACGTCAAAGAGCCTGTTAAGCAGGGTATGTGGGGCATTTTCGAGGTGTTCTTCGACACCTTTATCGTGTGCACCATGACGGCTCTCGTTGTGCTTTCCACCGGTTTCATCAATCTGGAAACGGGCGAGCCTGTTCCGGGTGCTGACGGTGACACATTAGTATCTCAGGCGTTCGGTCAACTGTTCGGTCCTGTCGGTTCGGGCTTTGTGGCGGTCGCTATGCTGTTCTTTGCGTTCACGACGGTGCTTGGTTGGTCGCAGTACGGCTCGAAAGCGGTCGAGTATCTCTTCGGTACCAAGGGCGTCAAGGTGTATAAGGTCATTTTCGTGGCTATGATTGTGTTCGGTGCTGTCATGGAAGGCGGCCTGGCTTGGGATCTGTCGGATACCTTCAACGGTTTGATGATGATTCCTAACTTGATTGCGGTCGTGGCACTCTCGCCGCTCGTGATGCGTATCGTTAAGAACTATGTCGATCGTCGCGTCCGCGGCAAGAAGGTGGAACCGATCTTGTCTTACGATCCCGAAATCCAAGCAGCAACCGCTGTCAACTTGGACGAAGAAGAATAATCCGAAAAACGGTGCGGGAACACATTTCCGCACCGTTTGTTTTTTGCTACTGCATAATAAATCGTCTTGGCAAGCAGAAAAAAATGTGGTATGATATTTCATATTGGAGGTGCTTAAATTTATGAAAAACCATCGTTTTGCTTGGCCTGTGCGACCTGTGGCGGTTGCAGCGAATACGGTAAGCGGCTCCTGCTACCGTTTCACCGTGCTTACCCCGTCGCTGCTTCGCTTGGAATATGCGCCGTCGGGCGTGTTTGAGGACCGCGCGAGTCAATCGGTATTTTACCGCGATTTTGATAAGAATGAATTTTCCGTATCGGTCAAAGACGGCAACCTGATGCTGCAAACCGAGGCGCTTTGCGTGTGCTACCGTGAGGGTGAAGCGTTCTCTGCAGATACGCTGGTGATCGCACTCAAAAATGAGCCCGCGACCGTGTGGCATTTCGGCGATGAGATCGAAGACCTCGGCGGCACGGTGCGCACGCTTGACTGCGTTGACGGCGCGATGCCGCTTGGCAAAGGCGTTTGCTCGCGACGCGGCATGGCGGTGCTGGATGACAGCGCAACCATGCTGCTCGGCGAGGATGGCTGGGTCGAGGTACGCCCGAGCGGCACGATCGATATGTATGTCTTTGCTTACGGTTACGATTACCGCGGTGCGGTGCGTGACCTGATGCGCCTGACGGGTGCGCCGCCTCTGCTGCCTGCGTATGCGCTCGGTAACTGGTGGAGCCGCTACCATGCCTATTCCGATAAGGAATACCTGGAACTCATGGATAAATTCGATGCGTGCGGCGTGCCGTTCTCGGTCGGTGTTGTGGATATGGATTGGCATGTCACCGATATTCCCGAGGAACTGCGCGAGACCGACAAGGGCGTGGACGACGGTTGGACAGGCTATAGCTGGAACACCGAACTGTTCCCCGATTATAAAGGCTTCCTGCGCACATTGAAAGAACGCAACCTCAAAACCGCG
>JAZURB010000199.1:0-4094 GCA_045605945.1 Acutalibacteraceae bacterium | reverse complement strand
GGCTACGATCCGACTTAAAGAGGAAGCCGCTCCTCCCGCTCCCGCCGAAAACGAAGCGACAGCAACCGCGGAAGCGCTGACGATTGACGATATTTTGACCGAAATCGATTCGATTGAATAATAAAAAAATCCCCGCCGACGGCGGGGATTTTTTTGTTCATATCAAACCATTGGCAACCGCAAACACCTGCACGGTTTCAAACAAATGGCGATCGTTTTCAAAGGTGATATACCGATTCGCCTCGGAAAACGGCACCCAGCGCACATCACTCACCTCCGAAAGTTGCGGTGTTTCCACGCCGCTCTCCACAGTGGCAGCAAAATACACAACATCCTTCATCGTGCGCGGTGCAGGAGAAAAGGTGACCATTTCGCGATAACGGGTATCCAATTTTACTTTCAAACCGGTTTCCTCGAGAACCTCGCGATACGCGGTTTCCTCTTCGGTCTCACCGGCTTCCACATGTCCTTTCGGGAACGCCCAATGTCCGCCGTTATGCTTGATCAGCAGAATCTCCGGCTCATCACCGATACGGCGCACAACCAACGCACCGCACGATTTCTCTTTTCTCATTTCGGGCGACCTCCTTTCGGTCGATTTATGTATATTTTTTACAGTATACCATGTTTCTTCGCTGTCGAAAAGAGGAAAATCGAATTTTTTTGATTTTTTTCGTTGTTCGCGGTTGACAGGCGGCGTTTGGGGGCGTAAAATTGTACCATACTTTTTCTTAAAAGGAGGGACACCGCATGGATACCGCTAACGGAGGCAGTACAAAGCCCCCGCGACAACGCATGAACGCACGGCTCTGTGCCGTGTCTCGCTGATTGTCGCAGCTTTGTTCTGCTCCCCTGCTGAATCACACGCAAAAAGGGAGTGAATGACCGGCTATGAACAACCAAGAAGAGCAGTTCGACCTGCTGTTTGAGCAAGTTGAGCAACTGCTGGATGATCGTCGCTACATGGATATTCGTGAGTTGTTTGTCGAAATCAACCCCGCGGATATCGCGCAGATCATCGAGGAATTACCCAAAAAGAAACAACCGCTCGTGTTTCGCATCCTTCCCAAAGAGGAAGCCGCCGAAGTATTTGCCTATTTTGAAAGCGATACGCAGGAATATTTGATCAGCGCATTCACCGACCAGGAGCTCAAAGAGGTTCTGGATGAGCTGTATGTTGACGATACCGTCGATATCATCGAAGAAATGCCTGCTAATGTCGTTAAGCGTATTTTGGCAATGGCCCCCTCGGATATGCGCAAGAGCATCAACCAGATCCTGCAATATCCCGACGACAGCGCGGGCAGCTTGATGACGACTGAGTTCGTCAACTTGAACCCGCAGATGACCGTTGAAGAAGCGTTTGCGCACATTCGCCGCACAGGCGTTGACAAAGAAACTATCTATACCTGCTATGTCACCGAACGCGGCCGTACTCTGGTCGGTATCGTGACTGCCAAATCCTTGCTGCTCGCTGACAGCGACGCCTTGATCGAAGAGATCATGGAGGACAATGTCATCAGCGTTTCCACGCACGAAGATCAGGAAACTACCGCGCAGCTGTTTAACAAATACGACTTCTTGGCGCTTCCCGTTGTGGATCGCGAAAATCGTCTTGTCGGTATCATCACTGTTGACGACGCGATCGATGTTATCCAAGAAGAAGCCACCGAGGATATCGAAAAAATGGCGGCTATCACCCCGGGTGATAAGCCCTATTTAAAAATGACGGTTTGGGAGATCTTCCGCTCGCGCATTCCGTGGTTGGTGCTGCTGATGTTATCGGCGACGCTGTCGGGTTATATCATCACCGCCTATGAAGAAGCGTTGCTGCTGAGCGGGTATGTGATGCTTACCTCGTTTATTCCGATGTTGATGAACACCGCCGGCAACAGCGGCTCGCAAGCATCGGTCACTGTAACGCGCGGCTTATCGCTCGGTGATGTGGAGTTCGGCGATCTTCCCCGTGTTGTCTGGAAAGAATTGCGCATTGCGGTGCTTTGCGGCATCTGTCTGGCGATCGTAAACTTCGGCAAAATGATGCTTATCGACCGTGTGGAAACCATGGTTGCACTGGCGATCTCGCTGACACTGGTTATGGCGGTTGTTTTCGCAAAAGTAATCGGCTGCACCTTGCCGATGCTCGCCAAGACAATCAAGCTCGATCCTGCCGTTATGGCAAGTCCCTTTATCACCACGATCGTTGATGCCTTGACGCTGATCGTTTATTTCCAGATCGCGTCGCGTTTGCTTGGTTTTTAATAAAAAGAAAAGCGTTTCGAAGCGGCTGCTTCGAAACGCTTTTTGTTATGTAAATCAGAGAATAACCTCGTGACCGGTGCGCGCCGATTCGTAGGCCGCTTCCAAAATGCGCATCATTTCCACGCCGTCGGACGCGGGCGACACGCAGGTTTCACCCTTCACGATGCAATCCACAAAGTGCGCGATCTCGTTGGTGAACAAGCCGTCGAAGGACAGTGCGGTGGGCATGCACAGGTTGACATTCGCCATGTAATCGTTGATGTTCGTGTACATCTCGAGTTCGGGGTCGATCTTTGCG
This sequence comes from Acutalibacteraceae bacterium, assembly GCA_045605945.1. Taxonomy (GTDB): domain Bacteria; phylum Bacillota; class Clostridia; order Oscillospirales; family Acutalibacteraceae; genus RGIG1959. Next base: position 1,534 of record JAZURB010000199.1, on the reverse strand, counting down.
CCCGCCTTGGTACCGTACAGCTCAATGCTGCCGACATCCTTTTTCAGGTTGAGGCTGAAGCTGGCATCCACATTGAGCACCGCGCCGTTATCAAAGCGGATGATGGCGGTCGCCATATCCTCCACATCGCACTTCAGATCAGGCAGCGCATGCGACGGCGTGTACTCCGCCGTATCCTTCACGCCGGGACGGTCAAGCAGCTTTTGGAAGGTTGCTGCATACACCGAGACGGGTTTCGGGTTACCCAGCAGATAACGCACCAGGTCGATGACATGCACGCCGAGGTCGATCAGCGGGCCGCCGCCCGAATAGCGCTTATCCGCAAACCAGCCGCCGGGATTGCCCTTGCGGCGCAGATACGACGCTTTGGTATAATACAATTCGCCGAATTGATCGTTGTCAATAAAATCTTTAAGGATGCGGCAATCGTTGCCGTAACGACGAACAAAGCCGATCATCAGCAATTTGCCGTTTTTCTCGGCAGCCTCTTGCATGGCGAGACCTTCTTCCACCGACATCGCCATCGGTTTCTCGCAAAGCACATGCTTGCCCGCATTCAGCGCCGCAATGGTGCACGGTGCATGCGCGGCGTTCCAAGTGCAAACGCTGACAGCGTCGATCTCAGGCAGAGCGAGCATCTCGTCCGCATTCGTGAACAAGCGCTCCACATTATAGGTTTTGCCCATGGTTTTCAGTTGCTCTTCGTTGATATCACAAAAAGCATACAGCTCCACATTGGGGTTGGCAAGGTAACCGACAATATGGCTGTGAGAAATGCTGCCGACACCGATAATGCCGACTTTGATTTTTTCGCTCATCGTTGTAACCTCCTATAAAAAAGAGAATTCGGTAACTTTAGTTTATCATGCAAAATGCCGAAAGTCAACGCTTGTTCGACGCTTTTTTAATCCCAACCGATTTTTTGTAAAAAAATGAAAAAATCCCTTTTCTTTTTTGACGAAACGGCATATAATAGGAGATAGAAATTTTTCCGTTTATACGGTTTATACCATAAGGAGTGTGACATCATGCAAACATCGGTTTTGGATACGATCAAACGCGTGCATTTTGTCGGCATCGGCGGCTCGGGTATGAGCCCGCTTGCTGAGATTTTGTTTGAACAAGGCTATACAATCACCGGTTCGGACTGGGGCGAGTCGGACAACATTCACCGTCTTGCCGGACTGGGTATCACGATTTATAAAGGTCACTTTGCCGAAAACCTCGGCGACACCGAGCTGCTTGTTTACACATCGGCTGTCAGCGCGGACAACCCCGAGCTCAAAGCAGCCAAGGAGCGCGGTATCCCCATGATCGAGCGCGGTGCACTGCTCGGCGAAATCTCGCGTCGCTATGCGCGCACGATCGCCGTGGCGGGTACACACGGTAAGACGACCACCTCCTCTATGCTGTCGCACACGGTGCTTAAAGCGGGCGTGGACGCGTCGGTGTTTATCGGCGGTCGCCTGCCGCTCATCAATGCAAACGGCCGCGCAGGCAAATCGGATATTATGGTTTGCGAAGCATGCGAATT
>JAZURB010000198.1:0-7986 GCA_045605945.1 Acutalibacteraceae bacterium | reverse complement strand
CGCGGGCGTTTTTTGTGTATATTGCTTCTTGTCATTTCTTTGTTGATTTGATATACTAAAGTTATAATTTATTCACGAAGGTGAGGCAGTGTTTATGAAGAAAATTCTCAGCATTCTCCTCAGTTTGACCCTATTGGTTATGTCGCTTAGCGGTATGGTGGCGATGACCGTTTCGGCGAGTACTACTGAGCCGACGATCTCCGTCAACATCGCCCCGTATGCGACGGTTGCACCCGACACAACGATTACCGTGTCGTATGCGGCGCGCGGCGGATACACGCTGAAAGCGTGTGACACGCGTCTCGAGGGCACTTCGCTCGGCACAGCGGCGAATATGTCGTTTAAGCCTGCCGATTGCGGTCTGTCCGACGGCTTGTATACGCTGATGATGAAGGCGACCGACTCTTCGGGCGACACGGCGTATAAGCCGCTGACCTTTACGGTCGATTCTTCTCTGGATGCAGCGTATACCGTCAACGGCAACACGGTATCTTCTGCCTCTGCGGTGACCTATTATACCGCTGAAGCATTGGAATTTGCCGCGCGTTACGGCACAACACCTGACGGTAAGCTCAATCTCTCCTCACTGTACAGCTATACCGCGCAGGAAACGAGCGACATGCGCTACGGCGGCAGTGCGGTTTCCGCAACCTCCGCATCGGGGCTGCCGTACCAAGTGTTTGATATCAAACTCGGCGGCAAAACCTCCGGCAATGTGGCTGTGTCCTACAGCGGATCGACGCTGGCGGGCGAGCGCATGGCGGTCAAAGTGTATCGCCCCGCAGTCGGCACATGGGATACCATCGGCGGCTTTGCGGGAACGGGCACGGTGTCCGAGCTTGTGGATATTGCGACATATAATGACGGCGGCGTTATCCATGTGGCGGCGGTGCTCGATTATGCCAATAACGGCGCCGATACGATGGTTTGGTCGACCGACCCGCAGCACTATACCAAGTTTGCTGACCTCAATGAGTATTACTATGCCGTGTATAAATATGTAGCGGCAGGCTACCAAAACGGCGATTTCGGTTATGTCATGACGACCGGCGACTTGGTTGACGATCGTCCCACCGCTGCGGTTGCACCGAAGCAATGGGCGGTTGCCGATAAGGCGATGTCCTATGTGGAGGCCGTGGGCATGCCCAACGGTGTTGTCTCGGGTAACCACGATGTTGCTGACTTCAGCAAACCCGACTATTCTGCTGGCCCGAACACCGTATCGAACTATTCGATGTTTGCCAAAACATTCCCCGCCGATCGCTACAACGATTACAGCTGGTACGGCGGCAGCTTGAATAACAATACCTCGCACTATGATCTTGTTACCATTGGTAATATCGATTTCATCTTCATGCACCTCGGCTACGGCTTTGAGGCGGACGATGAAACCGTTGCTTGGGCAAACGATGCGCTCGAGACCTACCGTCATCGTACCGCGATTGTTATGACCCATCAATATCTGAATGCGACTACCGCTATCTACGGTCCTGCGGGCCGCGGTCAGCTGATCTACGACAAGATCGTCGATCCGAATCCCAATGTTAAAGTCGTGCTTTGCGGTCACGACGACGGCTCGCTGTGCATCGAGAAAACAGCGTCTGACGGTCGCAAAGTATACGAAATTCTTGCCGACTATCAGTTTGTTGAGGCGGAAGAGCCCGAGTTCTATGCAAACGAGCACTGGATCGGCGCTGTCCCGTCCTGCTGCGGCGACGGTTACATCCGCTTGATGACGGTCGAAGGCGACACGCTGCGCAGCGTGACCTATTCGCCTGTGGCCGATCGCTATAATCCTTACGGTGATCGCGAAAACCTGACGCTCGATCTGAATGTGACTGCGGTAGCGCGCGAAATCAATACGACGCAGTTCTCGGCTGCTGTTCTCGGCGGCACTACCACCGCCACCAATGTCGATCGTGTGGCGGTTGTCGGCAGCGGCGCTCGCACGGCGTATTCGCCCGTGCTGTATGCCAATGCATCGAGCGTGGCGAGCCGTCCTGCGGCAACGCCTGCCAAACCCTTGTTTAAGCACAGTGCTTCCGCGGCACCGACCGTGACCTACAAGGCGGATGTTCTCGCGGCAGCAGGTCTCTCCAACGGTGTCACTTGCTCGTACTGGACGCCTTACGGCAACTCGAGCAGCGCACCGCTCGGCTTCAATGTCAACCTGGAAAAGACCCCGTATTTGTACTATTCGTTCAATATCCCGCAGGGTGCGAACTTCACCTTCTCGTTCATCAGCGATATGACCACCGCCAACTGGCTGACCTTCCTTGATGCCTCCAAGGGCGGCGGTAAGATGAGCGTGACAAACCCCGTGTGGGATTCCTACAGCAAGAATGAGCAGTACCTCACTACCAGCGAAACAGGCTGCATCGATATGCGCGAATATCTGCTCGATCCCGATGCGAGCACATGGAAGATCAATCAGCTCACATTCTATAACGAGTCGGGTATCGCCGTAACGGTGGATTACCTGTTCTTCGGCTCGGCGGACGGCAAAACCGCCGCTACCGGCACGACTGTCGCCGACAAAGCGGCGCTGCAATCGCTCATTAACGAGGCGGCCGCGATCACGACCACCGGCTACACCACCGCCACCGTGAACGAGCTCAACAGCGCATTGACTGCGGCGCGTTCGGCGGTCAGCGGCTCGGCAGCTTCCGTGCAAGCGGCGTATGTCCGCCTGTCGCAAGCGGTCGGCGCGCTCACACCCGTGAAAACTTCGATCAACGAATCGACGCTGGCGTCTGTGAAAAACTATTCACTGAACTTCAGCTACTGGAAGAACCTCAGCGCCCCGACCTGGACGCAAACCTATGACGGCTTCATCATCGAGATTCCCTCCACCGCTGCGTCGATGTGGGGTGCGGTCGCAAACTACGATGTTTACACCGTCTATCCCGAACAAAACAAAGTGTTCCTCAAAGCGGATGTCGTCGCGCAATCCGGCTGGGCGCTCCAGTTTAATGTCACGCAGAATGGTAAAACCGCCACCGTGCATGTCAACGGCGGTATGGAAAATGCGTTCAACGATCCCGGTGTGGACGGCATGAACGGCGTGTTCCGGGATATCTACGATATCTCCGATGCGTTTGAAATGAACGGCTTCGATCCCAAATCGACCTTCACCGTCAACTATGTGTATATCTATGCGGTCGGTACGCCTGCGAAGGTCGAAATCAATCACATCGAGTTGCTCACCAAGAAGTCCGACGGCGTGATCGACGGCGGCAACCTGATGCGTGCGATCGAGCGCGCCGAGGGTCACACGCAGTCGCTCTACACCTCGGCTTCGTGGAGTGCGATGCAAACATCGCTGACGAACGCCAAGGCTGCGCTTAAGAATACCTCTCTCAAAGAGTCGGATATGAACCTGTATGCGCTGAATTTGAACGCGGCTGTGGATGGTCTGGTATACAGCGGTAGCTATCCCGAAACCAAGGGCAGCTTGCTTCCCGCGGACTCCAAGATGTGGAAAGCGTCTGACGCGTCTGTTGTCAGCGCGACCCGTCAAAACGGTGTTACTACGATCAAGAACAGCAACAGCGCCTATCCGTATATGGACTATGTGCTGAATGAGCCGCTGCGCGCGATGACGGCGGACAGCCGCCTGGTGGTGGATATCTCGGTCGGCGCCAACGCCAACATCCTGTTCCTCGTCGGCGACACCTATGTGAGTATCAACCCGTATCTGTCGGATGTTCTCACCGGCCAAGATCTTCCTGCGGGAACCTATACCGCCAGCATCCCGCTTTCTGAGTTTACCGAATGGGCGGGCAAAGGCTCCGTGGAAATCAGCCGTGTCCGTGTCTACACCGTCGGTACGGCGGCAAATTCGGCAGTCACGCTGCGCACGTTGCGTATCGCGGAGTATGAGGATTATGCGTGGGATGCGAGTGCCAACGATTACGGTGTCGCCGCAACCCCGTCTGCACCGTATTATGCGCACTGCGCGCCGTATGCGCCTGAAGTGCAGTATAAAGTGGATCTGCTGCTCGCGAACGGTCTTGAGGACCAATATGCCGTGTCCGGCTGGCAAGCGTATCCCGGCAATATCAAAATCGATCTTGCCAAAACGCCGTATCTGTACTATTCGGTGCAGATCCCTGCGGGTGGCAACTTTACCTTCGGCTTCCATAACGATGCTACCAACGCACCGTATTATGTGTTCCGCGACAATCATACTGCGGGCGGCACTTTGAATACGGGTGTGGGTACCTTCGAAGGTTATACAGGCGCTTCGCAATATATCACGCGCAGCGAAACCGCGTGCATTGATATGCGACAGTTCCTTACCGATCCTTCTTCGACCGCATGGACGATCACGAACATGAGCTTCTATAACACACTCGGTAAAAAGGCGATTATCAGCTACATGTTCTTCGGTTCGGCTCCGACCTATGTCGAGACCGATGTAGAGATCAAAGCGGAAGAACCCGAAAAACCCGTGGAACCCGAAGTGACTCCCGGTGATGTGGACGGTAACGGCACACTCACGACCTACGATGCCATGCGTGTGCTGCAGTACACGCTGAACTTGGTCGAATTCGATCCGACCCAGCTTAAAGCCGCCGACTTTGACGGCAACGGCTTCATCAACACTGCCGATGCGCGCGATATTCTCCGTGCAACCTTGTAAAATCAAATAGGTGAGAGGGGACGCTTCACCGTGTGTGAAGCGTCCCTTTTACATTTGCTGCGAAATAGGCGAAAAAGCGTTTGGCTCTTGCCTTTTTCGGTTTTTTATGCTATAGTGACCTTGTACGACAAAAGCAACTGTAAGGAGAGATTTCCATGATTCAAAAAACCGATCTTGGCAACGGCTTGTATCAAGTGAAAGTGTCTGCTCCCGCGCATCAAGCGGCTGCGGAGCGTCGCGATATGCCGTATCCCCCGAAGTTTGAGAAGACCGAGTGGGAAGCCACTCTGTCCCACACCGAAGATAAGACTCCTGCTGCCGAAATTCGCTATACGAAGCGTCCGGGCGGCGTGTATATCTATTCCAACAACCCCGAAATGCTCGCTCCCGAGGATGTGAATGTGGCGCTGCTGCGCAACGAGCATATCGCGGGTGAGGTGTTCTTTACTTATGAGCATTCCAACCATACCGAAGCGCCGTTCTTCATCGGCTACCAGCTGCTCAACGAAGGCACCACACCCGTCACCGTTACCGTCACCAATATCGGCAATCAGGTGCGCGGCGAGTGGCTCGGTCAGCGCGAGTGGGTCGATTTCTATGGCGTCGATTTTGCGCTTCCCGCCGACTATTTCCAAGAGGACGGCAAAAACTTTAACCCCATATATGTCGGCTGTGACTATGTGAAATATCCGCCTCGCGACTATGCGCCCGAGATTGTTACCATTCAACCCGGTGAGTATTTCTGGGTGCTCGGCGGTACCTCGGGAGACCTGCCCGCAGGCTCCTATTCGGGCAGCACCGCGGATCAAGCGATCCTCGTCGGCAGATGTGCGAACGGTGCTGTGCGCTTCTTTGTCGAAGGCGGCGAAGTAACCGGTACCGTCTGGTGCTACACCGATCCTTCCGAATGCAAGCGCGAGAAACCCCAACAGGGCTATATTCTCGAGCGTAACGGTCATAACTACGCTGCGCAGTATAAGGGCATTGACGAAGCGACCAAGGGCCTCTTGGAGACCGAGGTTTCCTTCATCTTCAGCGACGAGACCAAGGCAGGCGAGCTGCCCGTGACCTACACGGTGTCCCGCGATCCCAACTGGCAGGATGTCAAAGAGAAGTTTGCACCGCTCAACCTGCAAGATTTCACCGTCAACGGTACGCGTTGGATGACCTCGCTCAACCCCAACGACAACCATATCGCTGTCGGTACGGATATGATCGACTTCAAGTGCGTCACCACCGACGGCAAAGAGGTCATTATCGACAACGCGCATACCGACGGCATGGGCCTGAAAGCCAACACGGGCAACTGGATGGTGCAAAACACTGCTAACTACAACCTCATCAATGTGGGCGATCGCACCCGTCATCTGCGCATCTTCGGCCGCAACTCGGGCGTGCTTGCTGTGATGACGCGTAACGAGGCGGGCGACATCATGGACGCGCACCTCAACCTGCAGCCCTATAGCTTCAACAAACTGGATGATGCGTTTGCCGGCGTTGACAAGTCCTTGCTCATCGAGAAGGACGGTCGCTGGTGGTTCGGTGTTGACGGCAAGCCGTACTGCGATGTGTATGACGAGCGTTGCTTGCAGTATGAGCTGGATGTTCCCGCGAACACCGTGCTGCGTATCAGCATCGATGATTTGATTTTGGCGAACTCTTGCGGCGGCGTGATCCACTGGGTGGAAATTGATTGATAAAATGATGAAAAGACCGATGTGCTTGCACATCGGTCTTTTTGTATGTATCTTCAGATAGAATAATCCCTCAGCTATACCGGGGAGATAACGGAGCGTTGGCGAGAAAAGCCTTCCCCCCACGGGGAAGGTGGCGTTTGCGAAGCAAACGGCGGATGAGGTGTAGCTGCCGAAGGCGGCGTGGTGATCTTAAAAATATGGATGAGGGAAGAGGGAGAAAGAAAAAATCCCTCGAACAAGTTCGAGGGATTTTTTGGAGGTGGCACCCGGATTTGAACCGGGGAATCAGGGTTTTGCAGACCCATGCCTTACCACTTGGCTATGCCACCGTGTAAAAAAGGCGTCTAAGTGACGCCTTTTTGTTTTGGAGCGGCTTACGAGGCTCGAACTCGCTACCTCCACCTTGGCAAGGTGGCGCTCTACCAGATGAGCTAAAGCCGCAAAAATGGTGCCTCCGATCGGAATCGAACCAATGACACGGGGATTTTCAGTCCCCTGCTCTACCAACTGAGCTACAGAGGCAAATGTGGCGACCCGGAACGGGCTCGAACCGTCGACCTCTAGCGTGACAGGCTAGCGTTCTAACCAGCTGAACTACCGGGCCACATTTGGTGGTGGGAACAACAGGGCTCGAACCTGTGACCCCCTGCTTGTAAGGCAGGTGCTCTACCAGCTGAGCTATACTCCCAAATCATCGCTGTTTGCTGCGACGCTGTATATAATACTATACTTACACCGAAATGTCAACACCAAATTTTAGTTTTTTTCGATTTTTTGCAGAATTTTTTTCAAATCCGCTTCGTCGAAGGAGTAAACCTCGTCACAGAACTGGCAGGTCGTCTCTACTTTGCCGTTCTCATCGGGTAAAGTCAGCAACTCGTCTTTACCGAGTGTCATCAACGCGCGCTCCACGCGATCGCGGGAACAGTTGCAGCGATAAGTCGGCTCGTATTCATCGAGAATATCAAACTCAAATCCGTCAAGCGCCTTGGCAACGATCTCTTCCGGCGTCAATCCGTCGGCAAGCATGGCAGTCATCGGCGGTAACTTTGCGATATTCTTTTCCACTTGATCGATCACCGATTCGGGGCAGAAGGGAAGTAACTGCAATAACAGGCCGCCCGCGGTGCTTACCGTCAAATCGGGGTTAACCAGCACGCCGAGCGCGCATACGGTCGGCGTTTGCTCACTTTGTGCATAATAGGTTGTCAAATCCTCGGCAATTTCACCCGTGACCAGCGGCACACAACCGACATACGGCTCTTTGCCGCCTGTGTCGCGCAGCACATACAGGAAACCTTCGGTGCCCAATGCACCGCTGACATCCAGTTTGCCGTTGGGTTTGAGCGGAATTTCCACAATCGGCTGCTGCGCATAACCGCGCACATAGCCTTCGCTGTCCGAAACCGCTGTTACAACACCTGCAGGGCCGCCGCCGTTGATTTTCAGCGTCACCGTATCCTCGCGTCCTTTCAGCATCACGCCCATCATCGAAGCGGCGGTCAGTAAGCGACCGAGCGCGGCGGTCACAACAGCGGAGGAGCCGTGGATTTGTTCAGCTCTTGCCACGATATCGGTAGAATCCAACACCATCGCCATTACGGTGGCGTCGGTAGTCAGGCATCGAATGAGTTTACCCATAAT
>JAZURB010000197.1:0-3531 GCA_045605945.1 Acutalibacteraceae bacterium | reverse complement strand
AAACGACGCCGCCTGAAGAAACGGCACAACCTGAAACGGCACAACCTGAAGAAGCAACACCGCCCGAAGAAACGGCATCATACGAAGAAGCGGCATCATCCACAACGGATGATGCCGCTTTTCTATAGCCGTAAACTCCGCGCATAGAAAAACCGCCCGGCAACAACGCAGAGCGGTTTTTATTCTTATCCATGTACGATCAACGGCAACAGCCATTCGACGACAAACACCGTTGCACAGGAGACGAGTGCAACAGGCATCAGTTGCCAGCCGATATACGAGAATATCAACGCAACAAACATACCGCAAATTGCCGACACAGGCGTTGAGGTAGACTCAAAAATCGCGGGGAATGTCATTGCCGCCAGCACCGCAATCGGCATATATTCCAGAAACGATTTGACAAAGCGACTGCGCACAGGACGGCGAAACAGCGCAAACGGCAAGGCGCGCGGGATATAGGTGGCAACCGCCATAACGAGAACACCCAACACATAATATGCGGTCATGCGCTCACCTCCCCGTCATCCTTCATGGGAAAGAGCCACGCACCGAGTGCTGCCGCTAAAACCGCCGCAATGATCAACGCAAACCCCGAGGAAAGATGCGCTTTGATAAACGGCACATAATAAAACACTGCCGAAACGCCTGCCGCTGCAAGCACCACAATCAACGCAGGGCGCGATTTTTTCATTTCGGGGACAATGATCGCGATAAACATCGCATACAGCGCGATGCCCAGCGCCGAAGAAAGTGAGGCAGGAAGTACCGCACCCGCGAGCGCACCGATCAGCGTGCCGCCGACCCAGCCGAGATACGGGCCTGCCGACAAACCGGCAAAAAACCAACCGCCGATCTCTTCCTTTTTCATCGCCAAAAAATAGATTTCATCGGTCACGCCGTTAGCAAGCACCAGTTTTTTAAACAGCGGTTTTTCGAGCATGCGTTGCGTGAGCGACAGCGACATCAAGATATATCGTATATTGATGACGAATACCGCCGCACCGATCTCATACAGCGGAGCAGCACCGATGAGTAGGTTGGAGCCTGCCGCTTGTCCCGCCGAGGTGAAATTGGTAAGTGAAATCAGCACCACAAGCCACCAGGGCAGACCGTCCGCCACCGCACCGACCGCAAACGCGAATGCAACAGGCGCATAACCGAGCATGATCGGGGCGCCGTAGCGAAAGCCTGCGGCAAACTGCGCTATGCGCGTTCCTTTCATGGAAATCACATCCTTTATCTCAAAAGAACGGGGCCGTCGCATCGGCGACAGCCCCGTTGAGCTTATCGGTTAAAGCAAACTCAGATCTTGCGCACGCGGATGACACCTTCGACCGCCGCAATGTTCGCGAGAACATCGTCGGATACATCGCCCGTCACATCCATCATGGTGTATGCATAATCCTTCTTGGAGGCATTGTTCATGCCTTCAATATTAAGGCCCTGCTCGGAAACCGCTGCCGACACGGTGGTCAGCACGTTGGGGATGTTTTTATGCAGCACGCACACGCGGGTGTCGCCCGTGCGAGGAGCGGACAGCGAGGGATAGTTGACAGAGTTGACAATATTGCCGTTCTCCAGATAGTTCTTGAGTTCGTCTGCCGCCATCACAGCGCAGTTATCCTCACTCTCGGGGGTGGAAGCGCCCAAGTGCGGGATCGCGACCACATTTTCCACGCCGAGCATTTCCTCGGTCGGGAAGTCAACCACATAAGAAGCAACTTTGCCGCTCTCAAGAGCCGCCAGCATATCGTTGCTGTCGACCAGCGCCGCACGCGAGAAGTTGAGCACGCGCACGCCGTCCTTCATCTGGGCAAATGCTGCCGCGTTGATGCAACCCTTCGTATCGGGGGTCAGCGGGACATGCACGGTGATGTAATCGCAGTTGGCATACACCTCTTCGAGGCTCGCCGCATGGATGATCGCGCGATCCAGACCCCACGCCGCATCGACAGAGATGTACGGATCATAGCCGTACACCGTCATGCCCAGCGCCTGCGCAGCGTTTGCGACCAAACGGCCGATCGCGCCCAGACCCACGACGCCCAGCGTCTTGCCCTGAATTTCGGGGCCCGCAAACGCGCCCTTGCCTTTTTCAACGAGCTTGCCGACAGCATCGCCCTCGCCCTTCAAGGTCTTTGCCCACTCGATAGCGGGGACAACCTTACGGGACGCGAGGAACAGACCCGCGATCACCAGCTCTTTTACCGCATTCGCGTTCGCACCGGGGGTGTTGAACACCACGATGCCCTGCTCAGCGCAGGTATCGCACGGAATGTTGTTGGTGCCGGCACCTGCACGCGCAATAGCGAGCAGCGACGCGGGCATTTCCATATCGTGCATCGAAGCGGAACGCACCATGATGCCGGCGGGATTCTCCACCGCATCGCCCACGACATAGCCCTCGCCGAGGCGATCGGTGCCGCAAGCAGCGATTTTATTCAAAGTCAAAATATTCATAACCTGTGTTCCTCCTGTTATCGTTTGGACGATCAGCTGTTGTTCGCCTCAAACTCCTTCATGAACTCAACGAGCTTCTCAACGCCCTCATAAGGCATCGCGTTATAGATCGACGCACGCATGCCGCCGACCGAGCGGTGGCCCTTCAGGTTGACAAAGCCCGCCGCAGTCGCTTCCTTGACAAACTTCGCGTCGAGCTCCTCGTCGCCCGTCACGAACGGGACGTTCATCAGAGAGCGATCCTCGGGAACAACCGTGCCCTTGAACATCTTGGAGTTGTCGAGGAAATTGTAAAGCAGATCCGCCTTCTTCTGGTTGCGGACGAGCATCTTATCCAGACCGCCGACTTCGTTCTTGACCCACTCAAGCACCAGCTTCGCCATGTAGATGGTGTAGCAAGGCGGCGTGTTGAACATCGAACCGTTGTCCGCGTGAATTTGATAGTTGAACATGGTCGGGGTGATATCCATCGCCTTGCCGATGAGATCCTCACGGATGATGACGATCGTCAGACCCGCGGGTGCCATGTTCTTCTGCGCACCGGCATACAGCACGCCGAACTTGGACACATCGATGGGGGCGGAAAGGATGCAGGAACTGATATCCGCGACCAGCGGCACATTGCCGGTGTCGGGCAGCTCATGATACACCGTACCGTAGATGGTGTTGTTCATGCAGATGTGGAAATAATCCGCATCGGGGGTGAAGGTCGCGGGATCGAGCTTCGGGATATACGAGAAGGTCTTATCCTTCGAAGAAGCGACGATGTTCGCCTCGCCGTAACGCGCCGCTTCCTTTTGCGCCTTGCCTGCCCATTGACCGGTCACGACATAGTCCGCTTTACCGCTGCCCGTCATCAGGTTCATCGGGATCATCGCAAACTGCGACGACGCGCCGCCCTGCAGGAACAGAACCTTATAGTTATCGGGGATGTTCATGATCTCGCGCAGCAACGCTTCGCACTCAACAATAATGCCCTGATACACCTTCGAACGGTGGGACATTTCCATAACGGATTCACCGCTCCCCTCATAATCCATCATTTCCGCAGCGGCTTCCGCCAGCACC
>JAZURB010000196.1:0-7856 GCA_045605945.1 Acutalibacteraceae bacterium | reverse complement strand
CGATTTTGTGGCATATCGGCACGATCACTGTCGTGCGTTTCCCTTTGTGGTGAGCCGTTATGTATGGAAAACCCCTGCCGCCGCTTGGACGCTGACCGAAAAAGCGGCATTCGAAGCCGCCGTCAACGAAGGCGCCATGCCGATTTTTGAAGGCTTCCGCCCGTAAATCCCGCGGCTTGACAAACAGTAAAAATTATCGGATATGCTGCAATCGTTTTGCAGCTCACCGAAACGGAGGATATTGTTTATGGAACGCTGGCATCAACAAACCATCTTGTATCAAATCTATCCCAAAAGCTTTTGCGACACGAACGGCGACGGTATCGGCGACTTGCGCGGTATTATCGGCAAGATCCCCTATCTGAAGGAGCTGGGCGTGAACGCGGTGTGGCTGTCGCCCTGCTATCGCTCTCCCGGCGACGACAACGGCTACGATATTTCGGATTATCGCGATATCGGCCCCGAATACGGCACGCTCGACGAATTTAAAGAGCTGCTGGAAAAAGCACACGCCGCAGGCATCCGCGTGCTGATGGATCTCGTTGTCAACCACACGTCGGACGAGCATCGCTGGTTTCAGGAAGCGCGCAAGAGCCGCGATAACCCCTACCGTGATTACTACATCTGGCGCGACCCCGTAAACGGCAAAGCCCCCAGCGATCTGCCGGCGGCTTTCGGCGGCAGCATTTGGGAATTTGACGAGACGACGCAGCAGTATTACCTGCACCTCTTCTCCAAAAAGCAGCCCGATCTTAACTGGGAAAACCCCAAGGTGCGCAGAGAGATCGTGGATATGATCAACTTCTGGCTGGACATGGGTGTCGACGGCTTCCGCTGCGACGTGATCAACAGCCTCGCCAAGGACGAGGACGGCAACGTGGTATTCGGCGACCGTTTGCACAGCTATCTGCATCAACTGCACACTGAAGCGCTCGGTCCGCACGGCGCGCTGACCATCGGCGAAACCTGGGGACTGACCCCCGCGCAAGCACTCGCTTTGACGGGTGAGGCGCGCGGCGAGCTGACCTCCAGCTTCCAGTTTGTGCATCTGCTGCTCGGTCGCGTCGGCGGCGACAAGTGGCTCAAAGAGCCCGTCGATCGCACCAAGTATGTCGACCTTCTCGCCAAATGGGAAAACGGTCTGGCTAACGACAGCTATCCCGTACTCGTCATGGAAAATCATGACCAACCGCGCTCGCTGTCCCGCTTCGGCGATCCCGAAAACTACCCCTACGAAAGCGCGACCATGCTCGCCGCCATGCTTTACGGTATGCGCGGCATCGCGGTCATTTATCAAGGTCAGGAGCTGGGTCTGCACGATCCGACCTTCAAAACGCTCGACGAATATCGCGACATCGAAACGATCAACGGCTATGCCGACTTGAAGAAAACGGGCAAATACACCGAAGAAGAATTGCTTGCGATGGTGCAGTTCGGCTCGCGCGATTGCGGCCGCACCCCGATCCCCTGGACAACGGGCAAGGAAGGCGGCTTCACCGACGGTACGCCGTGGATCAAGGTGCAGGTCGACAAGGGTTTTACCGTGGAGGAGCAGGAAAACGATCCGCGCTCGGTGCTCGCGTTCTATCGCAAAATGCTGCGTCTGCGCAAGGAAGAGCCCGTGGTCGGCGACGGTGTGTTCGAGCTGCTTGAGAACAAGGACGGCACCTCCGTTTACACCCGCACCCTCGGCGACGAGGTGATGTATGTCGTGTGCCGCTTTGCGGATACGCCCGCGGCGATGCCCGCGTGCGTGCCGACGAACGGCACGGTGCTTCTCTCGAACTATGCGGATGCGCCCACCGCCGCACTGCGTCCCTATGAAGCGATCTGGATCAAAAAATAAGCATACAAATAACCCCCGCTTGAGGCACACTCCGTAAGGAAGTGTGCCTCAGTTATATTCGCCTAACGGCGAGTTATATTGCTTCGCAGTTATATGATGCTTCGCATCGTGATATTGTCCTTCGGACAGTTAAGAGGCGAATATAATATCACTTTTGCTGTTAGGCAAAAATATCACTGCAAACGATAGTTTGCAATATCACTTTACCTGCCGAAAAAGATAGTATATATTTTCGGCAAGTATTTGCCTTTATCAAAGTATATAACCCACTATGACTCTTTCACTTACTGAAAGTGTCATTTTATCATTGCATAGAAAAACGGAGACTACTTCTTTACGAAGTGTCTCCGTCGCGCGGGGGTTTTCTTTGCACTTTATTCCCGTAGGGAACGCCCTGCGTGGCGTTCCGTTTTTACGGCACGGCACATAGGCCGTGCCCTACAGGGGTGACGCATCATCGGAAACACCCTGCCTTACACATCCTGATTAGCGGGGAAAATATCCGCCACCTCGCTGATCGTGATATACGCTTTGGGGTCGACCTCATGCACCAGCTCCTTGAGCTTGACGACCTGAAAACGGTTGACGATGAAATAGACCATCGTTTTGGGCTGATTCGAATAGCCGCCGACCACCTCAATTTTGGTGGCACCCGTCTCAAAAGTATACATCAATTCTTCGCACACGGCATCGGGCATGGTGGTGATGATCATGGCGCATTTTTCGCGGTCGATACCGTCCACGATGAAATCGACCGTCTTAAGCGCCGCCATATACGCGACAATGGAATACAGCGACAGCGTCCAATCGCCTTGCACAAACAACGCAGCGATGATATACAGCACGGCGTTATAGATCATCACGAAAGTGCCCACCGACACGCCGATGCGTTTTGAGAAAATGACCGCCATAACCTCAACGCCGTCGATCGCGCCGCCGAAGCGGATAACAAGACCACTGCCGACGCCCGAGATCATGCCGCCGAACAACGCGCAAAGCAGCAGATCCTTGCCCGCGAGCGGCGATGCAAAGTTGACATCGATGGGCAGCACATCCGTAATAAGAAACGCCGCCAGCGAATAGATCGCGACCGCATACACGGAATAGATCGTAAAGCACACGCCCTGCTTATGCAGACCGTAGAGAAACAGCGGAATATTGAGCACCAGCAAAAACACCGACAGGCTCATCCACGCGGGCGTGACCTGCGCGAGCAGCATCGATGTGCCTGAGATGCCGCTGTCGTATAAGTTGACAGGGCTTAAAAAGCAAACCACACCGAAGGCGTTGATCGTGCCCGCCAGCGTGAGCAACAAAAAGTTGCGGAATTTCAGCGCTTTCAGTTGATCGCACACAGTTTTGATTTTCAGCATGCTGACACCTCACAAAAACGACTCGTTTTATTATATCGTATATACACGCACAACGCAAGCACAAAATTGTCGCTTTTTGCTTAAAAATGCGATAATCTTATCAAAAAATATTGCAAACTTCGACAAACAATGCTATAGTGAACTTGTATCCCACTTTACGGCAAAGGAGTTTTTGATATGAAAGCGTTTAATGTGATTCTCGGCATCTTTGCGCTGATCGCTTCGTTCTTCTGCTTTATGCAGCCGGTGCGCACCTTCCTGAGCGCCGGCTGGATCGTGGCGATCCTGTTGTGTGCCTTCGGCTTTTGCGCGCTGTTTGAAGTGTTCCGCAATCGCAAGAAAGAAGGCAACGGCATGTCGGCTGTCAGCGCGGTGATCGCGCTCATCGGCGGCATCGCCGCCATGGTGGCATCGATCGTAATGATCCTCAAGCCCGCATCCTCGCTGTTCACCGATGCATTTTTCCTTTATATTTTGATGTTCTGGCTGGTTTTCAGCGGCGTTACTTCGATCATCACCGCTTTTAAAATCATGAAGCCGAACGGCAACAAAATGTGGGTATTCACCATGATTTGGGGTATCCTAACCATTCTCGGCGGACTTTACGGCTTCTCGCACATGCTCCTCATGGCATTCGTCGTGGCGGAAGTCATCGGCGTCCAACTGGTGATCTACGGTGTGCGCCTGATTGCCTCGCTGGCGGAATAACGGAGGAATGTTTCCATGAAATGTGTGTTCAGAGAACTCAAAGCGTACACGAAAGAGGTTATCCTCATCGTGCTGACCGTGATCGGCACGACCATGTGTACGCTCGGTCTGCCGCTGCTGCTGACACGGCTGATCGATACGGCGATCCCGACAGAAAATTACGCGGGCGTTGTCGCGATCGTCGGCATCATGCTGGCGCTTGTGGTGATCGGTCTGCTGTGCGGCATCGCGACAAGCAAGCTGTCGGCGGTCGTGTCGATGGGCGTCGGCAAAAACCTGCGTGCCAAGCTGTTTGACAAGGTGCAGTCCTTCTCCCAAACGGAGATCGACGATTTCTCCGCCTCGTCGCTCATCACCCGCACCAACAACGATATTTCGCAAATTCAGCGCTTCTTCAACCAATGCCTGCGCATTGCGGTGCAAGCGCCGATCATGTGCCTTTGCGGTATCCTGCTTGCGATCGCGACCTGCCCCGAGCTCGCCTCGGTGCTTGTTGTGTCCATTCCGATCATGGCGATCGTCATGGTGGTCATCGGCAAGATCGCGGTGCCGCTTTCCACGAAAATCCAAGAAAAAATCGACCTGCTCAATCTGGTCGTGCGTGAAAAGTTGACGGGCGTGCGCGTCATTCGCGCCTTCGGCACGACCGATTTTGAGGCGAAGCGTTTTGAGGATATCAACAACGACTATCGCCGCATCAATAAGAAAATGCAACGCACCACCAACAGCGTGATGCCGATTTTGACGATCATTTTGTCGATGACGGCGCTGTTCGTGATGCTCATGGCTGCCAATCAGTTCGTCAACAAGGGCGTTGACTATACGATCGGCGAGGTCATGGCGATCATTCAATATGTGATGCAGATCATGGTCGCGGTGATCATGCTGACGATGGTGTTCATCCTACTGCCGCGCGCGCAAACCGCGGCAAAGCGTGCCGAGGAGGTGCTCGCCACCGAACCGGTCATTCAAAATCCCGCCGCCCCCAAAACGGCCGACGGCAAAAAAGGCTACCTCACCTTCAAAAATGTGTCCTTCACCTACAAGGGTGCGGATGTTCCCGCCATTCGCGATCTGTCGTTTGAAGCAGGTCCCGGCGAGGTCACCGCGATCATCGGCGGCACGGGCATGGGCAAATCGACGATTGTCAACCTCATCCCGCGTTTGTACGATGTGACGGAAGGTCAAGTGCTGGTGGATGGCGTCGATGTGCGCGATTACGATCTCGCTGACCTGCGCTCGAAGATCGGCTTTGTGCCGCAAAAGGCGCTGCTGTTCTCGGGCACGATCGAAAGCAACCTCGCCTTCGGCGACGACAATGCCGACGAATACCGTATCGAAGAAGCGGTCAAGATCGCGCAATCGTATGACTTCGTTATCAAAAAAGAAAAAGGCTTTGACTCGCCCATCGCCCAAGGCGGTACCAATGTGTCGGGCGGTCAACGCCAACGCCTTTGCATCGCGCGCGCGATTGTCAGAAAACCCGAAATCTATGTGTTCGACGACAGTTTCTCGGCGCTCGACTTTAAAACCGACAAAGCGCTGCGTCAGGCGCTTGCTGCCGAAACGGGCGATGCCACCACCGTCATCGTCGCGCAACGCATCAGCACCATTGTGGATGCCGACCGTATCATCGTCGTGGAAAACGGCGAGGTCGCAGGCATCGGCAAGCATCGCGAGCTGATCCAATCCTGCGAAGTCTATCGCGAGATCGTGCGTTCGCAAATGGGAGAGGAGGAGTTGCAATGAAAAAGAAGAGAACCCCCTCCCAAAAAGGTGCTTACAAGCGCCTGTTCGGCTATATCGGCAAGTATAAGGGCCGCCTGTTCCTGGCGATTTTCCTTATTTTGCTCGCCACTGCCGCCTACTCGCTCGCCCCGCTCTTTATGGGCAACGCGACCGATGCGCTCGCCTCGTTGTTCGAAGGCGCAGAGGTTGCTCAGGTCGGCAAGCAATTCCTCAAGTTCCTCTGCCTCATGGGCGGTGCCTATCTGCTCAACGCGGTGCTGTCGTATCTCGCGACCGGCATGATCGTGAATGTGACCGAAAACACCATTTTTGATCTGCGCAAGAGCATCGACGCGAAGTTATCGCGCTTGCCGCTCAATTATTACGACACCCACGCCTACGGCGATATTCTCAGCCGCGTCACCAACGATGTGGATACCGTGTCCAACTCATTGCAGCAAAGCATCTATCAGGTGCTTAACGCACTGTTCACCATCGTGATCGTATTTTCGATCATGTTCAGCGTCAGCGGCGTGTTGACGGTGGTTGCGCTTGCGATCGTGCCGGTGGTGCTGTTCCTTGCGGCAAAGATCGCCAAGAAATCCAAAAAAGAAATCGACAAGCAAACCGAGAAAACGGGCGAGCTCAACGGCTATGTTGAGGAATACTACGGCGGTCACGTCGTGGTGTCCGTGTTCGGCAAGGAGAGGGAAGTCAGCGAGGAGTTCGGCGCGATCAACGACGAGCTGTTCGAAGCCTCCAACGAGGGACAATTCCTCTCGGGCACGCTGATGCCGCTGATGCAGGGCATGACCAACTTCGGCTATGCGATGGTGTGCCTTGTCGGCGCGATCCTCGCGATCATGGGCGGTCTTTCCATCGGTATGATCCAGTCGTTCACGCAGTATCTGCGCCAGTTCTCGCAGCCGCTCACCCAGGTGATGCAGATCACCGGCATCATCCAGTCGACGGGCAGCGCCGCTGCGCGTATCTTCGAATTCCTCGACGAGGAGGAAGAGATCCCCGACACCGCTGCGCCGCAGTTCCCCGAAAAGCTGTGCGGAAAAGTAACCTTTGATCACATCAAGTTCGGCTATCTGCCGCACCAAACGCTCATCCACGATCTCGATTTCACCGTGCATGCGGGCGAAAAAACCGCGATCGTCGGCCCGACGGGCGCCGGCAAGACCACGCTGATCAACCTGATCATGCGGTTTTACGATGTCAAGGGCGGCGCGATCCGCATCGACGATGTCGATATCCGCGATATGGAGCGTGCGCGACTGCGCGAGATCTTCGGCATGGTGCTGCAGGACACCTGGCTTTACAGCGGCACGATCCGCGAGAACATTCGCTACGGTAAGCTTGATGCCACCGATGAAGACGTTGTGGAAGCCGCGAAGAAAGCCCGCGCGGATGCGTTTATCCGCACCCTGCCCGGCGGCTACGATTTCGTGCTGCAGGAAGGCGCCTCCAACATCGCGCAAGGTCAGCGTCAGCTGCTCACCATTGCGCGCGCCATGCTCAGCGATCCGCCCATTCTGATTTTGGATGAGGCGACCTCCTCGGTCGATACCCGCACCGAGGTCATGATCCAGGAAGCCATGGCAGCGATGATGAAGGGACGCACCTCGTTCGTGATCGCGCATCGCCTGTCCACCATTAAGGATTCGGACAATATCCTGTATATGCAGGACGGCGACATCCTTGAGGTCGGCAACCACGAATCGCTCATGGCAAAGGACGGCTTGTACGCCAAGCTGTATAACAGTCAATTCAGCGATGAACAATAACGAAGAAAACTCCCCCGACGGTGTCGGGGGAGTTTTTGCGCCTTAGTCGTCCGATGTTGCCGCAAGTCAGACCTGTTCGACTGCGCCGCGGCGAGACCCATTCGCCTGCGTCTCACCCGCGTCACCCTGAGCAAGGCGAAGCCGCGTCGAATGGGCCGCGGGTGACACTCCGCTCTTCTTCGCCTTACCCCCGCTTTCCCCCGCATTTTTGTACACTTTCACCTATTGCGTGTTTTTTTATTTTCGTTTATACTGTAAGTGGGATGATACACTGATAAAGGAGGGCTGTCTCTTATGAAACGCACATTATCCATTCTTTTCGCGGTGCTGCTGCTGCTTTGCGCCATGGCGATCCCGCTCACAAGTGCCGTCGCCGATCTCGCGCCGACCACCACCCTGCCGATGACG
>JAZURB010000195.1:0-6710 GCA_045605945.1 Acutalibacteraceae bacterium | reverse complement strand
CGCTGATTTTGGCAGATAAGAGCGACGTGCGCCGTTCGCGCGTGCGATGCTCGCCCGAAGATATCGATTTCGATATTCACGACCGCGTGAATTATGCGGTTGTGGATTCGTCGTTGATTGTGGATCCCGAAGAAAAAATATCGGTGCTCAAACTGACAATTGACACGGCGATCTGCCCTGTTATGGATTATTTTGAAATTTTTCTTACGCGTATGATCCTCTGCCGTCAAGCGGCTAAATTTCTCGGACTGCAATTTGAATTGATCATCAACGATACGCGTATGCTGTAATACCGAATTTTGAGAAATGAGGAATGCTTTATGAAAGCCTTACTGAAACCGTTTGTGATTGTTGGCGTTGTTACCGCGCTGCTGCTCTGCATGACCGCCTGCGGCCCGCAGCCGAAACGCGCTATGCCGACGGTGACCTTCCCGAGCACCACGCAAACCACCACCGTCACCGAGCCGACGACCACCACAACCACGGCGCCGACCGCACCGACGGCGGATGCCAACGGTACAATGTATCGCGATGTTGAGCCGTATTTGCTGGCGGTCGGTAATCCCGAGAAGAGCTGTTATGATGCGCCGCGCGGCAACTACATCGGCTCATTCGGCGCGGTCGGTTACTACTCGGTCGTGCAGGAAGCGGTGGATACCGACGATTACATTTGGTGTCAGTTAGGCGACGGTCGTTGGACCTATGTTTATCAAGAAGCACTGCCGCCGATCACGCTGCATTTCTCCAGCGGTGTCGGTGGCTGGGGCACCGTGCTGTACCTCAACGGTGACGGTAAATTCTCGGGCGAGTATCACGATTCCGATATGGGCGCCAGCGGCCCCGATTATCCGGGCGGTACTTACTATGAATGCGATTTTTCGGGAAGCTTTCACATCACCGATATCAGCAGCAACGCGGTGACGCTTAAGTTGGCAAGCTTATCGAAATCGCACACAGCGGGCGACCAATGGATCGAGGACGGCGTATTGCACATCGCCACCGAGCCCTACGGCTTGTCGGGTTCGCAGCAATTCATCTTGTTCATCCCTTCGACTCCGGTCAATGAACTGCCGTCGGATGCCCGCTTGTGGAGTAACGGCGCCATCCCCTCTTACGGCACGCTCGGTTGTTATGCGTTGTATAACACAGCGGAGGGAACGACCTTCTTCACTTATTAAAATATTATTGCGCCTCCTCGGCATAACCGGAGGGTATTCATCCGAAAGGTACAAACAGAAAAAGCGACACACCGGCAAGGCGTGTCGCTTGTTTATTATTCTTCGGTATTTTTTTCCAACACCTTTACCGTGATCTCAATCACACGGCGGGCATCGGTTTTGGTGACGGTGACAAAAAGACCGTCGCTTTCAAAGGTGTCGCCCTCGACGGGAATGCGGCCGAGTCGCTCCATGACCCAACCACTGACGGTGGTGATGTCCGATTCGGGATCTACCTCGAAATCAAACAGCTCTGCCATATCGTCAAGATTGGTGCTGCACACGATGCGATAAAGGCCTTCGTCCAGCTTTTCCATTTCCTCAATCACTTCATCATGCTCGTCCCAAATCTCGCCGACCAGCTCTTCAAGGATATCCTCCATGGTGACAACGCCGACCGTACCGCCGTATTCATCGGCAATGATCGCCATGTGCGCTTTCTCTTTTTGCAACAAACGCAACAGGTCATACACCTTCATCGATCGCGTGATAAACACCGCAGGCTTGATGATCGATTCGAGCGGTTGGTCACGGTGGAACACCTGCACATAAAAATCCTTCAAGTGAATAATGCCGACGATCGTATCGACTGTGTCCTCATATACGGGCAAACGGGAATAGCCTGTTTGCGCAAATTTATCGGCGATATCCTGCTTATCCGCATCGAGCGGCACAGCCTCCACATCCACGCGGGGCGTGAAAATATCCACCGCTTGAAGGTCGTTAAACTCAATCGCGCTGCGAATCAGCTCGCTTTCGCTCTCACCGATACCGCCGTCCTGCTCCGCTTCTTCAACAATGGTAAGCAACTCTTCTTCCGTGATCGACGGGGTATCGTCGGTGCGGAAAATTTTGCTGAGCAATGTTTTCCACAGCGAAAACAGATAATTGATCGGCGTGAGCACCACCATGAGCACGCTCATGACAGGCGCCGATACCATGGCAAATTTTTCGGGCGTTTCTTTAGCAAGACTCTTCGGGGTGATCTCGCCGAAGATGAGTACCACCACGGTGATGACGATGGTGGCGACCGTCGGGCCGAGAGTTTCACCGCACAGGTTGATAAACAACACCGTCGCAATCGAGCTGACACCGATGTTAACAATGTTGTTGCCCACCAAAATGGTGGAGAGCAATTTGTCAAATCGGTCGGCAAGGCGCAACACAAGAGCGGCGCGTTTGTTGCCGTTTTCCGCCATGTTTTTCAGGCGAATGCGGTTGAGCGAGGAAAACGCCGTTTCCGTCGCCGAAAAATAGGCAGACATCGCGATAAGCACGATCATGATCACGATAATACCATACTGAATACTGTTACTGTCACTACTGTCCATAAGGCAGTCGGACCCTCCTCTTATTCTCAATAGCCGACGGGCTCGCCGACAAAAATCACTTTGATGCGGTCTTTATGACGCTGGCGCGCCGACACTAAGTAGTTGCAGCAGATGCGTGCATCCGTGCCGCAGCCGATGGTCATATCGCCGTCGACACCCGCGCACACGCCGCTTTTCGCGCAATAGGTGTCGCAGGAAAGGCGTTTGGCGTTTTTGGGCGCGGCGACTGTTTTTACAAGCTCCTCGGCTGCCGCCAGATCGGGCACCAGCTTTTGGATGCCAACCACCAGAATGACCGATTTCGGGCCAAAGGCGATTGCGGCAATACGGTTGCTGTTGCCGTCCACATTATACAGCTCGCCGCGTTCGGTCACGGCGTTGGCAGAGCAAAGATAGGCATCCGCAAAGAAGCTGTCTTGAAATACTTTGGTGATTTCTTCACGAGTGAGTCCCGCGGCATAGCGATCAAGAAAACGATAGTCGCCGCTGCGCAGCAGATCCATCACACCCGTTTCATCCAGCGTGACCGAACCGCCGACGGCGACCGTGTCGCCCTTGTTGAGCAGCGCAGCGACCGCCGCAGGAACTTCCGCCGCCGTAGCGACATAGGACGCCGCCATGTTATTACGACGCAGCGCCTCCATGGCGACTTTCACGCGCGCAGGGATATTCTCAGCCAAGATCCGCACCCTCTTCCAACGCTGTCAGCAGATCGACACGGCGCTGATGACGACCGCCCTCAAACTCGGTGGTCAGCCAGGTCTGAGCAATCATGCGCGCAAGCTCCGGACCGATGACACGCGCGCCCATAGCGAGCACATTGCTGTCGTTATGCAGGCGGGTGAGTTTGGCGGAATACGGCTCGCTGCACAGCGCGCAGCGAATACCCTTCACCTTGTTGGCGGCGATCGACACACCGATACCGGTGCCGCAGATCACGATGCCTTTGTCGCATTCGCCCGATGCAACCGCTTTGGCAGCGCGCGCGGCAAACACGGGATAATCGCAGCTCTCGGCAGTATCAGTGCCGAAATCGCGATACGCCAGTCCCATTTCATCGAGCAGATCCTTCACGAGTTGTTTCATGTCCAGTGCGCTGTGGTCACACGCCAATGCAATCGTCATAAATACAGTTCCTCCTTGATTTCACACGCGTGAATGCTAAATTACAGATGACATCAGTATACAATACCGCGCGGGTATTGTCAATCGCCTGCCCGGCGGTTTTATCGTTTATTCACGGTTTTGTCAAAAGTTTAGTTTCAGTTTCGTATTGAGCGATATAATGGATTATATTTTATAATGAGGAGGGAATACCCTTATGCGAGCCGACGGCAAACGCCTGCGAAATACCGACCCGATGTATACAGTGGCCGCATATATTATGCGAACCCGTAGCGACTCGATGAATATGATCACACTGGATATCCCCGTTTCTCCGATGCAGGAGTATATCAACAAGCGCCGCAAGGAAGGCGTCAACCTCAGTCACATGGCCGTATTACTCAGCGCCTACCTGCGCACGGTCGCACAATTTCCGCTGCTCAACCGCTTTATCGTCAACAGCAAGCCTTATGCGCGCAATGAATTTTCGATTGCCATGGTGGTGCTTAAAAACGATAAAGATCACGACGGCACTATGACGAAAATGTATTTCGACCCGCATTATACGGTGGATGAAGTGCAAGCAACCATCACCAAATTTGTGGAAGAAAACCGTTTCACGCCCGAAAATAACGGCACGGAAAAGCTCATTAAATTTCTGCTCAGTATTCCCGGATTGCTGCCCGTCGGCGTCGGGCTCTTTAAATGGATGGATAAGCACGGGCTTCTCCCCCGCGCCATCATTGACGCTTCGCCGTTTCACAACAGCGTCGTTATTTCCAACCTTGCCTCCATTCGCACCAATCATATTTATCACCATTGTTACGATTTCGGCACAACGAGTGTGTTTATCACCATGGGTAATCAGCGTGAGGTGGCAAAACGCAAGGGAGATGACATCGTGTTTGAACGCTGCATTCCCCTCGGCGTCGTTATGGACGAGCGCATCTGCTCCGGCAGCTATTTTGCATCGGCATTCCGCTGTTTCCAGAAATATCTGAAAACCCCTATGCTGCTCGAAGAGCCGCTCGCGGAGCTGCATGAAGATCCCGCTCTCAAAAAGCCCATGAAGTATCGTGAATTGGACACGTGACAAAAAACGCTTGACCGTATACGGTCAAGCGTTTTTTCTATAACATATTCGGCTTCGTCTTACGATGCATCTGTCACCGCATCCGTCACCGTATCCGAACGAATAAATACATACACCTCTTCGCCGAGGTCTACACGCAGTTCGTCGTTTTTGATTTTCAGCCGCACACCCTCAAACTCGTTGAGTTCGTCTCCCTCAGGCGCTTCGGGGTCCGCCACCAGCGCCGCTTCATCCATGGTGAGCGTGAGTGTCGTTTTGCCGCCGGATGTTTCCCAAACGCCTTCCAGCACATCGCCGCAATCATTATAAACAGCTTCGCCGTTATTTTTGAGTTGTAACGTGCAGGTTTCGCCGAGCGTTTCGTAAAGAAGCGCCAGCTGATCCGCCGTCATGCTGCCGGTGGGATCATCGCACTCGATGCGATTTAATTCCCATAAACCGACGGGCGACGACGATTGACAACCGACCAACACACCGAGCAGAATGCTCACAACCGTACAAACGGCAACAATACGCAGAATTTGTTTCATGACTAACACTCCTTTTATTCACTCGGATTGGCACGCGACACAAGCTGCCTCAAATAACGCACCGTATCGCTGTAGGTGATGGTTTTACCGGGTAGGAACGATCCCGAACCGTTATCAATCTTAAAGTCGTTTTGCTGCAAAGTATATACGGCATCACGAGCCCAATCGGGAATCTCGGCATCGTCAGCGTAAGGCACGATCGCTTCGGGATCATACGCGAGTGCATAGCCGCAACGCTGCAGATATTTCTCGGCGATCAGCACCATGCCTTGCTTATAGATTGGATCGTCTTTTTCCACGGAAGGCAATCCGGTTTCAACCGCCCATGTGTTGGCAACGGCATAAAAATCTTCCAGATTTTTGCCGATCTCATCGCTGACGGCACCTGTTGTTTGATACTGATGAAGTGCATACAGCATCGCTACAAACTGACCGTTGGTCACCGGTGCATCCTGCGCCGCATCGGCAGAGACGCCATAGGTTGCCAAGACGGTTTCCCATGTTTCGCGAAGCTCGCTGCCGGTTTGCGCAAACACCGCCGCTGTATTGGACGCCGATGTCACAGGGGCATGGGTCGTCGGCACATCCACCATGATCTGCAGGCTGCCGCGCATGGTCAAATCCGCATCGGACACATAGCCCGAATCGCCGTAATTCACATCGCCTTTGCCAAAATGCGAATAGGTATCTTCGTTGATATGATATACAAGCAGCATCATTTTCGGCGCTGTCGCAGGATCGTAATCGTCGGCAATTGTGAGGTAGGTTTTCTTGGTGGCTGCCGACTCTTCAAGATAGGCGACCGATTCGGGAATGGGATTGCCGTCGCGATCTTCAAGCGTCCAATAGCCGTTTTGCTGGACAAAGCCGTAATACTGCACGCCTTCGGCATTGAAACCGTCGACCACAATGTTGCTCCAGATATCGTAGCTGCTGCCGGGAGTGACATAGATAATATCGTTACGCTCCAAAAACACGGTGGATACATTGGTGATCTCGGTATATGTCAGCGGGCGTGTCGGATAGACATCGATGCGGTTTTCGGTATAGCTTGCTTCGCTGGCAAACTGCGCCGCTTCATAGGTTGCGGGGGCATGCGTCGAAAGATATTCGATCAACCATGCGCCGCTATGCAGATCCTCGGTCATATACACCGATTGAGGCTCAGCGCAAGCAGAAACGGCGAGGAAATTCAAATTCGAACGACCGCTCTCGTTATAAAAACTGTCGCGCAGGTCGGTGGTCGCGGAAACATAGGTATTTCCGTCATTGTAACCGAGCGTTTTTACCATGGTATGGTGATTGTAGCTCGCGAAATCGCAAACCGCCGCACCGTCATCGTAATAGTTGCCCGAGCTGCCGATGAACGCTACTTTAAATTCGATCGTCAACGGCATGCTGTAATCGCAAGTCGCCTGCGTATGCGTTGTCGAGC
>JAZURB010000194.1:0-10433 GCA_045605945.1 Acutalibacteraceae bacterium | reverse complement strand
GTCCTGCCCGGCATGATCGACACGCACATTCACGGCTACGGCGGCGAGGAATTCGCCAAGCCGCGCGGCGATTACGGCGAAGTGCCGAAGATTCTCGCCGCGGACGGTGTGACGGGCATTGCCGCCACCGTGCGTTGCATGCCGTTTGATGAGATGTGTGCCTGTGCGGCAAATGCCGCGGCGCTGATCGGGCGCAACACGGGCGGCGCGAAGGTGCTGGCGGTTCACAGCGAAGGCCCGTTTGTGTCGAGCGTGCGCAAGGGTGCGATGCATCCGCCCGAAATGACCTGCACCGTCGAAGCGGCGGAAACGTTGCAACAAGCGGCAGGCGGCGCGCTCAAGCTCATGACCATGGCTCCCGAGCGCGAAAACGCGCTCGAAGTGATTGCGGCGAGCAAAAACCTCGGCTTTTCCGTTACGATGGGACACACCGACGCCACCTACGCCGAGGCGACGGCGGCGATTGACGCGGGCGCACACCGCGCGACCCATGTATTCAACGCGATGCGTCCGCTGTCGCACCGCGAGACGGGTATTCTCGGCGCGGCGCTGACTGACGACCGCGTTCGCTGCGAGATGATCGCGGATTTTGTGCATCTCGACCCTGCGGCGGTGAAACTCGTCTACCGCGCCAAAGGCGCTGAGCGCATCACCCTGATCAGCGACGCGGGCATGATGTCGGGACTGCCGAACGGCGATTATGTTGTTGGCGGGCGCGTGCGCACCGTGAAGGATGGGCTGTGCCTTGATCAGCAAGGGCGCATCGCCGGCAGCTGCTATTCGATGCTCAAGGGCGCGCAAAACCTGCGCTCGCTCGATATCCCGCTCGAAGAGATCGCCGTGATGGCATCGTATAATCCCGCGAAGGATCTCGGTGTGTTTGATACGGTCGGCTCGCTCGAGGTCGGCAAATGCGCCGACGCGATCGTTGTCGATGATGCGTTCCACATCCGCGCCGTGTTTGTGAACGGAGGACGCGTGGTATGATTCTCGGCGGCGACCGTTTTTGCCTTTAGACCCGTTCGGCTCCGTCCCTTCGCGTCATTCTGAGCGAAGCACGCTTTGCGTGCGAAGTCGAACGAATCTCGGATGGGACTACGCTCAGGGTGACGCGAGCAGAAGTTTTATTTAGCGGATTTCCAAAACCTTGTTTGGACTGACGGAAGTTATAAGCGCGAGGAGGACATAGTACATGATTCTCGGCATCGATATCGGCGGCACGACCGCGAAACTCGGCGTTTTAAATGAAGAATTTGCGGTTGTTGCCCGCGAGGTGGTTGATACCGCAAATCGCACCGCGGATGAGATCATCGGCGGCTTAATCGCGGCGGCGCGCGCGCTGTGTGCCGCCTATCCGATCGCAGCGATCGGTGTCGGCTGTGCGGGACGCATTCACCCGCCGTCGGGACGCGTGCTGCGCGCGGGCAATCTGCCGTTTAAAGAAGAACCGCTCGCTCAAAAATTGCAAGAAGCGCTCAGGCTACCTGTCACCCTCGGCAACGACGCGAACTGCGCACTGCTCGCCGAAGCCAAGCGCGGCGCTGCCGCAGGCTGTCGCGACGCGTTGATGCTCACGCTCGGCACGGGCATCGGCGGCGCGATCCTCATCGACGGCAAGATGGTGGAAGGGCACAACTTCCGCGCAGGTGAGCTGGGGCACTTCGTGATCGATCGCCACGGGCCTGCTTGCCCCTGCGGGCTGAACGGCTGCTTTGAACAATACGCGTCGGCAACCGCGTTGGTTGCCATGGCGAAAAAAGCAGGGGCAGCACACCCCGACAGCCTGCTTGCGAAGGACGCATCGAGCGGCAAAGCCATTTTCGATGCGGCAGCAAACGGTTGTCCCATAGCTGCCACGGTGCTGGATGACTATGCGGTGGTGCTGGCACAAGGCATCAACAGTTTGACAAAAATATTCATGCCCGAGCGCATTGTGCTCGCGGGCGGCATCGCCAAAGCAGGCGATGCGCTGACAGTACGCCTTGTTCCCCACTTGCTCCCCGAAGCGGATATCCGCCTTGCCGTATTGGGCGGTGATGCAGGCATCATTGGTGCAGCGTTGCTGGCAGAATAAATCAAGAAGGCAGGACGGTAATCGTCCTGCCTTCTTTGTCGGATATCGTAGGGAATGCCCTTAAGCGGCGTTCCGTTTTTCGGAAAGCATAAATATCTCCCCTACACATTCACCGCTGTCTTCGCAAAAGAGGGAGAGCTTCCCCTCGGCTTCCCCTCGAGGGGAAGCTGTCGAGCGTCAGCGAGACTGATGAGGTGTAGGACGCGAACGCGTCCGTTATAAGATTCCAGCAATGCTCGACGCCGCCTAATGGCGGCTACACCTCATCCGTCATTTGCTGCGCAAATGCCACCTTCCCCTCAAAAGGGAAGGCTTAACGGGGCGTCGAGGTCGCCGCCCCCTCCGAAGGCAGCACATTCGTTCTAACCCACAAAAAAACACCCGCTGTTTAAGTGTGATGTCTTTAACGGAGAATTTGAATTTTCATTTAACCCTTGTTAAGAAGAACCGGCATCGCATTTGTATGTACAAATACACTTGGGCGGTAGCCCAAACCCACAGAAGCAGAAAAAGAGAAGATTCGTTTTATTTACGAGTCTTCTCTTTCTTTTGTCTGTAAGTGATATGCTGACTAAAGTCAGCGTGATATTTTCGCTTTGCGAAAGTGATATTAAGTCCTTTGGACTTAGTGATATTCTATTCGCCCCTAAACTTGCGAAGCAAATATCACACGGCGTAAGCCGAATAACACTGCGTAGCAATAGAACTCGCCGTAGGCGAATAGAGTTGCGTGATACTCCGCTTGGAGTATCACGCATAAACAGCGGGTGTTTTTATATACCTTTTATTCTTCGTCCACCTTATGAGCAGCGATCACCTTTTGCGCCACCGCCATGGGGGCTTCTTCGTAACGCTCAAATGCGATGGAGAACGAGCCTCTGCCCTGCGTCAACGAACGCAGCATCGTCGCATAATCGGCGGCTTCTGCCATCGGGACTTCCGCATCAACACAAGTCAAACCGTCCTCGGCAGGTTCCATGCCCAGCACGCGGCCGCGGCGCTTGGTAACATCGCCCATGATGTCGCCCGTGTAGTCGCCCGGGACATACACCTTCAGCGCACCGATCGGCTCAAGCAGCACGGGGCTTGCTTCGGGGATGCCCGCTTTGTATGCCAGCGATGCAGCGGTCTTGAACGCCATTTCCGAAGAATCGACGGGGTGATACGAACCGTCGACCAGCGTCGCTTTCAAGCCGACCATCGGGAAACCTGCGAGAACGCCCTTCATGGCGCTGTCGCGGATGCCTTTTTCAACAGCGGGGAAGAAGTTCTTCGGCACCGAGCCGCCGAACACGCTTTCGGCGAAAATGATTTCTTCGCCGTCATGCGGTTCGAACACCATCCAGACATCGCCGAACTGACCGTGACCGCCCGATTGCTTCTTATGGCGACCTTGCACCTTGACTTGTTTGCGGATCGTCTCACGATAGGGCACCTTCGGCGCTTCATAACGCACCTCGACGCCGAACTTATTCTTCAGTTTGGAGGCAACAACATCGAGATGTTGCTCGCCGAGACCCGACAGCACGGATTCGTGCGTTTCGGTGTTATGCTCAAACTTGAGAGTCGGATCTTCTTCCATCAAGCGCAGCAGCGACGCGGAGATCTTCTCCTCATCGCCTTTCTTAGTGGGCCACACCGCCATCGACAGGCAGGGTGCTTCAAACACGACAGGCGGCAACACCACGGGACGCACCGGCGAGCACAGCGTGTCACCCGTATTTGCCGAGGCAAGCTTCGCGACCGCGCCGATATCGCCCGCAGGCACACACGCGGTCTCGGTTTGCTTCTTACCGCAAACGGTATACAGCTTGCCGAGGCGCTCGGTTGCGCCCGTGCGCATATTCATCAAGGTGGAGTCAGGCGTGACTTTACCGCTGATGACCTTGAAATAGACCAGCTTGCCGACAAACGGGTCAACGACCGTCTTGAACACGATTGCTGCCGTTTGCGCACTTTCGTTCACGGCGAGCGCGACATCGTTGCCGTCGGGATCCACACCCGTTTCGCCCGCAACGGTTTCCGCCCACGGCGCGAGCCAGGTCAAGCCATTGAGCAGCTGATCGATGCCTTCGAGCATTTCCGCCGAGCCGCAGAACACGGGCGCGATCTCGCCCTTACGCACGCCGCTCGCCAAGCCGAGGATCAATTCGTCGGGCGTGAAATCGATACCCGAGAAATATTTTTCCATCAGATCCTCGCTGGTTTCCGCCACCGCTTCATACATCGCGGTGCGCAGACCGTCCAGACGATGCTCCATATCGGGGATGGGCACTTCTTTGGCTTTGCCGTCCTCATATTTATAAGCGCGGTACTCGAGCAGGTTGATATAGCATTCGACCTTGCGATCGACCACATGCGGTACCACGATGGGGCACACGGTCGGGCCGAAGGTGGCTTTCAAATTCTCGAACACTTTATAGAAATCCGCACTTTCGCGGTCGAGTTTGTTGATAAAGAACAGCTTGGCGATACCCTTCTTCGCTGCAGCGCGGAACGCCTTCTCGGTGCCGACGGTAACGCCGCTCTTGCCCGAGATCACGATCAGCGCACTACCCGCAGCGCGCACGCCTTCGGACAAGCCGCCCGCAAAGTCAAACAGACCGGGGGTGTCCAGCAGATTCATTTTGGTATTTTTCCATTCCACGGGAACGACCGCTGTAGAAACCGATGCCTTGCGGCGAATTTCCTCGGGATCGAAATCGCTGATCGTGTTACCGTCGGCAACGCGACCGAGGCGATCGGGATTCGCGGTCAGGTAGTACGCGGCTTCGACGAGCGAGGTCTTGCCCGCGCCCGCGTGACCCGCGACGACAATGTTACGGATGTTTTTCGCTGTGTACTGCTTCATAGAACAGTCTCCTCTCATTCCTCCGCCACGGCTGCAGCGAAGTTGGTTGACAATACGGCATTCGGGTCGAAATAAAGGGACAATATATACAAAATCTTTCCCCGACGACTGCCGTCTTTTGTAATTATATACTATCGTTACGCATTTTTCAACTGATTTTCGCAATTTTTATGAAAAATTATTATTTATGCATAAAAACGGCGGTCGAACGCTCATCTCGAGCACTCGACCGCCGCAAAGGCAACGATTAACATTTAAAGAATTTCGGCAAGAGCCAACCGAGGAACGCATAACCCGCAAGCAGCGCGAGCATGGTATCGCCGCGGAAGATGATGCCGGTTGTCGCCGTGACGAAGGCGCTGAAACCAAGCAGCAACGCCGAAGGCAACAACTGCGAAAGCACCGCCGCTTTACCGCCGCGACGCAGGCGACGACATTGCACCGCGCCGAACAGCTTACTCTGCGCGCGACCGCCGCAAGCAAGCACCGCATCGGTGCGATCGTGCTCGTCGCTTTGAAGCAATGCGCCGTAAGCGCGACCTTGCGCGGCATTGAGCATGATCACGCCGTCCTCGGGGATGTCCGTAACGCGCGCGATGAGCGCCGCTGTGACATTGGGGTCCACCGTGCGCACCAGTAAGCGACCGTGTTCTTTATACAGCGCCTTGACCTGCGCTTTGATGTCGGGATGTGCCAGATAACTGACCACGAACATGGCTGCAAGCTCGCCGCCTGTGCTCAAATACACGATGCAACGATCGTCCTTCAAGTACTTTTCTTCGTATTCGCGGGTCGGCACGGCGATACCGTGGTTTTCCATTAAGCGGCGATTACCGATCAAAGTACGGCGACCGCTGACCCAGCCCGACACGCCCATATCCTGCTCATAAGCGAGCGTGTCCACCTCACCGAGGATATCGATGCGATGCTCAATCAATCGACGGAAGATCGGCGCAAGCGGGCCGCCCGACGCGATTGCCACCGATGCGGCATCGGTGATGGCTTCGTCGATACGGGTACCTGAGAAGGTTTTGATGCCATGCAGCTTCACTTGATCGGTGGGGAACAACTCACGCGCTTCGGTGATCACCATATCCATCTGCTCGCCGAATTGCTCGGCTGCGTGCCAACCGCCGATAAACACATTTTTACGCAGCGCTTTTTTGCAGCTGCGTGACAACGCACGCTGGGTGGCAAACATCGACCATGACGGGAGCGATACCATCGCTGCCGCCGCAAACACGGTCAGTCCCTTCCACGCGTACTGCGGGAACAGCAGCGCATAACCGCCGCCGCACAGCGCACACACGCCGAGCACCACCGGTACATACCAGCGCATCACACGGTCGGCGGGGTCTCCGCCGTAGGAAATTTCCAAAAAGCGGGTCAGGAACGATGCGCGACGATAGTACAGCATCGGCGGGATGCCATCCATGCCGACAGGATGCCCCAGCTCCGCAGCGGGCTTTTCCTCATCCACATAATGCGCGGCGAATTTGCGGTTTTTCTCCACGCTGATATACTTAAAGTTGCGCGAAATGCGCATGATCTGCATTTGACGACCGAGCGTGCCGCCCAACACCGCCAAAGCAGCCGCAGCCGATAAGAACAGCGCCGAACCGTTTGTCACGGCGGCAAGATCCGCGTATTGCACGGCCGTATACACCAGACCGATCACGCCACACAACGCAGGCGGCGCATCCGCATCGGGACGCAGTTTCAACAGGCTTTTCAGTCCGCCGCTCATCATCGAATGGCTGATAAACAGCATCCCGAGCAACAGCGCCAGATGCAACGACACCAGCAACGGCGCGGGAACAAATCTGAGCCAACCAAGGCTGTAAAGCACCGTCAGCAGCGACAGCACCAGCGTGATGATCACGCCTGCCGCAACGCCGATCGCTCCCGTGCGGCGGCGATAAGCGATTTCCGAAGCGATCGTTTCCGCTTCCGTATAATCGCCGAAATCTTCCAGCACATCGTCGCTCTCGTCGCGCGTTTCCACGATCTCTTCAAGATCGTTTTCCTCTTCTTCGCCGCGCAGCTTGAACGCATCGGGCTTCGATTCCACCAAGCGGAACGCATCCACCTTATTGCGGCGGCGACGGCGCAATTCTTCCTCTGCCTCCTTGTCAACGACTTCGGCAAATTGTTCCATCACCAGTTGTCCGTCGAGTTGCGTTGCCACGGGCACTTCCATGGTGTGGTATTTCTCTTTGGTATTATCCACCGTCAGCACACGGGTGTGCGTGTTGATCGCGACGGTGTTTTGTGTAACAGGTTTTTTCGGTTGCACCGCGATAGGGCGCGTTTGCTGCGATGCCTGCGCAGGCTTTGCAGGTGAGGGGAATGCCGTGATTTTGGGAATCTCGGTCGTGTTCTCCTCCGCTTTAGCGGGTGCTTTTCGCGATGCGTCCTTCTTTGCGGGAGCAACCTTCATCGGTTCCTCGGCTTGCGGCGCGGGAGTCGCAGGCGCTTTGGGTTCCTTCGGTTTCACGGCAGGGATCTCAGTCGTGTGGACTTCCTTCTCTGCTTGCGCCGTGACGGGCTTCTTCGCCGCCATGCCTTTGCGAATTTCCAGCTCCAGCAGAATATCGTCCACCGAATACGACTTATCCATGTTCGTGTCCCCCCTTTTTTGTTATACTTTCGGATTGCGTGCGACAATACCGCCGCGCTGACGCGCCGTTTCATACAGCATCAAGCTGCAAGCGACCGACGCATTGAGCGAGTTGACCTTGCCGAGCATCGGCAGGCTGAGCACAAAATCACATTGCTCCTTCACCAAACGACCGAGGCCGCGACCCTCCGATCCCACCACAAGCGCAACAGCACCCGTGAGATCGGCAGCGCACCAAGCCTCACCGTCCATATCCAGACCGTACACCCACACGCCGCGCTCTTTCAGCTCGCGCAGGGTATCGGTAATATTCGTCACACGCGCCACAGGCACATATTCGATCGCACCCGCCGACGCTTTATACACCGCCGCGGTAAGTCCCACGCTGCGGCGCTTCGGAATGATCACGCCGTGCGCGCCGACCGCTTCGGCAGAGCGCACGATCGCGCCCAGATTGTGCGGATCCTCCAGCTCATCGCACACCACAAAAAAGGGCGGCTCGCCTTTGGCTTCGGCGGCTGCAAACAGCTCATCCACCGTGGCAAATTCCTTGCAGGCAGCAACCGCCGCCACACCTTGGTGGTGTGCGCCGCACATAGCGTCCAGTTTGCGGCTGTCGACATCCTTCACGGGGATGCCGCGCTCGCGTGCTTTGGCGATGAGCACCGCCACACTGCCCGACGCACCCTTGGCAACAAGCAAGCGATCGATCTCGCGTCCCGAGCGGAGCGCCTCGCTGACCGCGTTGCGTCCTGCGATAATATCTTCAAACGACGGTTGTTCTCTACGGCGTTGTTCCTGCGGCATAATTCGTCCTACTTTCTTCAATACTTGATCATATTCTAGCATATTTTTGCCCTAAAAAAAGGACTGTTACAAAATTTTAACCCCCTATTTCCTTCTTTTTGCGCCAAAAACGGCGCGTCGCCGTAAAAAGGGCCGCAGAATTCTTGAAAAATTCATATATTCATGGTATACTAACAGCGATTATGAGTTAAAAGGTGGTGATGACCCATGGCAAAACCGACAACCGCAGAAAAACCCACGCCGTTGTATTCGACACCCAAGCGTATTGTCGCGGCGGTGTGTGCGGTCGTGTTGATCCTGACGGGATCGTTGCTCGCAGGCGGCAGCGTGTATGTCAGTTCGATGCTGGGTCTCATTCGTTACGATACGGGGGCTGCTGCAAGTTATGACGATCTGCCCATGCTCCCCGGCGATATCGACGACGGGTCGGTGGACAAGGTGATCGAAAATCCCGAACCGATCAACATGGATAATTTGCAGGTGCGCGGCAACACGGCGGATATCACCAATGTTATGCTGCTGGGCATCGACGGACGCCAAAGCGAAGGCTATGCCGCCCGTTCGGATACAAACATGATTTTATCGGTCAATACCGCAACCGAAACCATTCGCTTGACCTCGCTGCTGCGTGACACATGGGTCACGGTGCCGGGTCTCGATTTTGACAAAGACGGCGACGACGATTATTGCAAGCTTAACGCCGCGTTTTACTACGGTGGGTTTGAAATGTTGTCCGACACGATCGAGCAGAATTTCAAGCTGGATGTCAATCAATATATTGCCGTGGATTTTGTCGCGTTTGAAAAAGCAGTGGACGCGCTGGGCGGCGTGGACATCGAGTTGACAGAGGAAGAAGCGGAGTTTATCCCGCTGGAGTCGGACGATCCCGATCGCTTTGCGACGCCCGATAATCCCGATCTTGAGCCGCTCGGTCATGAGGCGGGTGTCTATCACCTGAACGGACAGCAAACACTGGCGTATTGCCGCATCCGCACACTGTATAATTCGAGCGATTTTGCGCGCCAGAGCAACCAACGCAAGGTGATCGATCAGCTGATGACCAAGGCGAAAACCATGAATTTTGCAACATTGACAGCGGTGCTGACTGCGGTGTTGCCGTATGTGCAGACCAATATGTCCAAGCAAGAATTGCTCAGCTATGCCGCCAGCGCCTTGCAATACGCTGACTACACGATCGAAAGCGAATATTCCGTGCCGACAGGCATGGGCGACTGCGAGAGTGCGTGGATCGGCGACGGTCTCGGTCTGTGGCTGACCGATCCGCAAACCACCACCTATGACCTGCATCAATATCTTTACGGTGACGCCGACGAGGTCGACACCTATACTTATTCCTAAAACGAAAGCGGAGGTCGCGTTATGAATACACCGAAAACCGTTGCCGATTATGTGTTGACCATCCCCGATTTTCCCGAAGAGGGCATTTTGTTCCGCGATGTGACAACTGTGCTGCAGGATGCCGACGGCTTCCGTTTGGCGATTGATGAGCTCAAAGCGCTGCTCGACGGCGTGGAATTCGATATCGTCGCAGGCACGGAATCGCGCGGCTTTATGTTCGGCACACCGCTTGCTTACCTGCTGAAAAAACCGTTTGTGCCGATCCGCAAAAAGGGCAAGCTCCCCCGCGCCACCGTCAACCGCGAATACGCGCTGGAATACGGCACAGCGGAGATCGAGATCCATGCCGACGCGATCCAAAAGGGACAGCGCGTGGTGCTGGTGGACGATTTGATTGCAACGGGCGGCACGATCAAAGCCGCTGCCGAACTGGTCGAAGAGCTCGGCGGTGAGGTGGCAAAGATCATCTTCCTTTTAGAGCTCAAAGGTCTTAACGGACGCGACGCACTCAAAGGCTACGATGTCGAAAGCGTCATTCAATACGAAGGAAAGTAAAATGAGCACGGATTGCGTGATGCAACCCGTGCTTTTTTGTTGCGACGGTGTGCTTGTAGGGAACGCTCTGCGTGGTGTCTCGCTTGCGCGGGCGACCACCGGTCGCCCCATTCACGCCAATGCGCAAAAAATGCACAAGCTCTCCTCGGCTTCCCCTTGAGGGGAAG
>JAZURB010000193.1:0-3086 GCA_045605945.1 Acutalibacteraceae bacterium | reverse complement strand
AGCATGTGCACCTCGTCGATAATATACACGCGGTATTTCGCGACAGCGGGCGTAAAGTTCACCGCTTCGCGCAGCTCGCGAATGTTGTCGACGCCGTTGTTGGAAGCAGCATCGATCTCCACCACATCCAAAATCGAACCGTCGTCAATCCCGCGACAGTTATCGCAAGCGTTGCAGGGATCGCCGCCCTGCGGGTCAAGACAGTTGACAGCTTTGGCAAGGATCTTCGCGCAGGAGGTCTTGCCCGTACCGCGCGACCCGATAAACAGATACGCATGCGCGGGGCGACCCTCGCGGATCTCGTTTTGCAAAGCGGCAATGATATGCGCTTGTCCGCTCACATCCGAAAAGGTTTTCGGACGCCATTTTCGATAAAGCACTTGATACATGATGCGGCGCTCCTTTCTTTAGGAAAAATGAAAGCGTGCCTTCGGGCATACGAACGGACAGGTTACCTGCGGCGCACGGGAAGCAACCGCTTAATGCTGCTCGGTTCCCCGCCTGACATGGTTCACGGCGTCCCGTCGCACAGGACCCGCCCGCCCGTATGCCCCAAAGCACGCGGTGTTGACAACGATCAAGTCGTTCGCACTTTAGTATACTATATATTTCGGCGTTTGGCAAGGGGATTTTTTTGCAAAAAGGGGTGGAAATTGAGCGCATGTTCTGTTATACTGGTACTATATAGTACTTTCCTTTCAAAGGAGGCATCTTTGTGAATCGTGATATTTTCCGCACACGCCTGACCGTGCTGCGCAAAGAAAAGAAGATGACCCAGGCGCAAATGGCCGAGATCCTCGGCATCACACGCCCGGCCTACACCTGCTATGAAACCGGCATGACCATGCCTTCCGCCGAAGGACTTTCCAAGCTGGCGGACCTGTTCGACACCAGTGTGGACTATCTTCTCGGTCGCAAGGAAGATCCCGAACCCTACCATTTCGGCGAGCCC
The DNA here is from genome assembly GCA_045605945.1 of Acutalibacteraceae bacterium. Taxonomy (GTDB): domain Bacteria; phylum Bacillota; class Clostridia; order Oscillospirales; family Acutalibacteraceae; genus RGIG1959. The sequence continues at coordinate 2,134 of JAZURB010000193.1, read as the reverse complement.
GGCTATGCTGAAAAAGCACTCAAGATGCTGGAGCTTTACCACATTATGAGCGATACGCAACGCGACGCGGCGATGACCACTTCGACCGTGCTGGCGTACCAACTGTAAGGCAAGGAGAGCATCACTATGAAACAGAATGCAAGTAAACTGTCGCGCGTGTTAGAGATCGTCGTGTGGGCCCTCATGGGACTGACGGTGGCCATGCTTATCGCACTGCCGTGGGTGGTCAACCTGATGATGGATCTCAATTCGCGCTCTGCCGACTGGGATCCCGCGTTTTGGGAGATCCGTTATTTGATCACGCTGGGCGTTTCGGGCGTGGCGGCACTTATCATGCTGTGGCAAGCGCGCACGCTGCTGCATAACGCGGCAAAGGGTGAGATTTTCTCCATGAAAACCGTGCGTTGCCTCAAGGTGTTCAGCGTGGAAGCGCTGGTGACCTCGCTGTTTTATGTAGCAATGCTGTTTTTCGGCATGACCAAATTTTCCGTGGGCATCATCGCGCTCGCTTTTGCGCTGGGCGGTCTGATCGCCTGGGTATTTGCGGGATTTTTCCGCGAAGCCTATGAATACAAACAAGAAAACGATATGACGATTTAACGGCAAAGGGGTGACAATATGGCGATCATGGTGAATTTGGATGTGATGATGGCCAAGCGCAAAGTCGGTTTGACCGAGCTTTCCGAGCGCGTCGGCATCACGCTTGCCAATTTGTCCATTCTCAAAAACAACCGCGCCAAAGCGGTGCGTTTTTCCACCCTCAATGCCATTTGTCGGGAGCTCAACTGCCAGCCCGGCGATATTTTGGAATATATCCCGACCGCCGATGACGGTTTGGAAATCATTGAGGATTAAACGCTTATGAAACAAACTTGGAACGATTTGCACATTAAGGGACACGCGGTTCTTGCTCCCATGGCGGGAGTCGGAGACCGCGCGTTTCGCCGTTTATGTGTCGATCACGGCGCCGCCTTCGTCACCACCGAAATGGTGAGCGCGAAGGGGCTGTGCTTCGGCGACCGCAAAAGCCGCGAGCTGCTCATTCTGGATGAAGAAGAGCGTCCCGCCGCCATTCAGCTGTTCGGCGACGATCCCGAAATCATGGCAAAGGCAGCAAGCCTTGTCATGGAGTTTCGCCCTGCGGCGATCGATGTGAACATGGGCTGCCCCGCGCCGAAAATTGCGGGAAACCGCTGCGGCAGCGCATTGATGCGCGATCCGCAGCTGTGCCACGATATTATTGCCGCCATGGTCAAAGAAGTGGATGTGCCGATCACGGCGAAGATCCGCAAGGGCTATGACAAGCAATCGGTCAACGCCGTCGAGGTCGCCAAAGCCGTCGAAGCGGCAGGCGCATCTATGGTGACGGTGCACGGGCGCACCCGCGACCAGATGTATGCCCCGCCTGTCGATCTCGACATCATCAAGGCGGTTAAACAAGCGGTACGCATTCCCGTCATCGGCAACGGCGACATCGCCGATGCCAACGATGCGGCAAAAATGTTTGAATATACCAACTGCGACATGGTCGCCATCGGTCGTGCGGCGCTGGGTGCGCCGTGGATCTTTACGCAAATCGAGGCGTATTTGAAGCACGAATCGGTTATTCCCGAGCCGCCCGTTTCCCGCCGCATGTCGCTCTTATATCGCCAAATCGAAATGGCGGTGGCGCACAAAGGCGAGAAGATCGCGCTGCTGCAAGCGCGCAAGCATGCCGCCTGGTATATGCGCGGCTTGCCCGGCGCTTCCAAGCTGCGCACGCTCGCCTGCTCACTGGAAACGCTCAGCGATCTCGAGCGGTTGTGCTTCGAGGTCATGAAGGCGGTCGAGCAAGGCGAATAACCGCCGCATTGCTGCATAAAGTATAGTACGACGATGTGCAACCGCACATTTGTAGGGAGCGCCCTGCATGGCGTTGTGCGCCTCAGCCCACTCGCCGAGGGGACCGTCTCTGCGGTGGGATGCATTCGACTGCGTCTCATCCGCGTCACCCTGAGCGCAGCGCGTGAAACGCGCGTAGGCGAATGGGTCTCGGATGAGACTTCACTCCGTATGACACGCTGTGGCAGGGTCGAACAGATGTATCCGTTCCGCTTTGCACACGCCGCGAATCAGCGGCTACACCTCATCCGTC
>JAZURB010000192.1:0-1745 GCA_045605945.1 Acutalibacteraceae bacterium | reverse complement strand
TAGGAGCCGTAAAGCTCATCGGCTGCCGGACTCGGCACGACGGTAAGCAGCATCGTCAGCGCGAGTATCCACGCAAATACGCGACGCATACAGGTATTCATCTCACCACCTCCTTTGTTGATTTCACTATAGGGAAAGTTTGCGCATTTGTCAAGTCCTGTCTGCACGACGGCAAAGATGCCGCATAGTTTCGCAGGGAACGGTTTTAAGCGAAAAGCATCAACACCTTCCCTACTGTCTTTCCCTCATCAGAGGCAAAAAGTCGCCGCACGGCAGGGGGACTACCGCACGGCGACTTGCCCGTATTTACAAAATCAATCAGCGACTTTCCTGCAGCTTGACGGTGACATCGAACTCGGAAACCTGACGCGTTTGCTGATTCAAACGAATGAGCGTCAATTCAACAGAATCGCCCACCTCATGCGCCGTCAGCTCCGCGCGCATTTCGGCATAATCCATAACGCGCACGCCGTCCACATGGGTGATGATATCACCCTGACGCGCAGCAGTGCCGATCATTGCCGAGCCCGCTTCGATGGTCTCGATCATGAAGCCTTCATAGCCCAGCGAGGTAATGGTGCGACCCGTGATGCCCAGCGCCACACGACCCGTTACATAGCCGTATTTCACCAGATCATCGATAACCTCTTTCGCTTCGTTGATCGGAATGGAGAAACCAAGACCTTCATAGCCCGCCATCACGATTTTCGCCGAGTTGACGCCGACCACCTGACCGTAGGCGTTGAGCAGCGGGCCGCCCGACGAACCGGGGTTGATGATCGCATCCACTTGCAGACACTTGATCGCATAGCCCGTATCTTCATAGACATCGCGGGCTTGACCCGACAGCACACCTTGCGACACCGACCACTGCAGACCGCCCGAGTTTCCCAGCGTGATCACACGATCGCCCAGCGCAAGTGCCGACGAATCACCGAATTCGGCAACCGACAGGTTCTTTTCATCAATTTTGATGACCGCCAGATCGGTGGTGGGGTCATAACCGACGATCTGCGCATTTTCATACACGCGACCGTCATACAGGCTGACATCGATGCGGTCGTATTCCTCACCGAGTTCCTCGTCATAGACACAGTGGCTGTTGGTGATAATATAGCCGTCCTCAGACATGATAATGCCCGAAGCCTCACCCGCTTGCACGAGCTCACCGTCCGTACCCATGCCACCGTAGAAACCGCCGTAGCCCACGGATTCGGTGGTATACATTGTGAGCACTACCGTTGCATCCAGATTGCGCGCAACGATTTCGGCGGTGGACAGACCGCCGTCATTCGCATCGGCAATATCCGAAATTTCCAGTGTGGGGCCGTTTTCGTTAATAATCACATTGCCGCCGTCATTGGCGTCATCGCCATTCGGCGACGGTGTGTTCGAATGCGAAGGAGCGTTATTCGTATCGGTATCCTCACCGCCGGTTGCTATCATCACACCGAGAACGGCGCAAACCAACAGCGATACCGCACACAGCACCGACAACACGACTATCGCAGCGTTGCCCTTCTTCTTCGGGGGCGGCGTTTGACGCGGCGCGGGAGGCGGCGTCGGCTGACCGTAGGGCGACGACGGTTGCGGGCGATATACCGGTGACGGTTGATAGGTCGGGCGATACATCGGCGGCACAACAGGCGGTGCCGCGGGAGGCGCAACAGGCGGTGCTGCGGGAGGCTCAACGGGAGGCACCGCAGGGGGCTCGACAGAAGGCTCGACGGGAGGGGTCACAGGCG
>JAZURB010000191.1:0-2566 GCA_045605945.1 Acutalibacteraceae bacterium | reverse complement strand
CGTTGACGCACGGTCCCTACAGTGTAAACCGACGTTTCATTTCAAACCCATAAATCAAAAATCTGTAATGTAAACTTTAGTTTACATTACCGATTTTTTAATTATTCATTATTCATCAATTCTTCAGCGCGTGGATGGGCGCGGGAATGCGTCCGCCGCGGTTGATGAATCGCGCGGGAGAATAGGTGGACAACGGCATCACGGGACCGCCGCCGAGCAAACCGCCGAACGACAGCTCGTCGCCGACGTTCATGCCGATCGCGGGAATGACGCGTACAGCCGTCGTTTTTGAGTTAACCATACCGATCGCCGCTTCGTCCGCGATAATCGCGGAAATGACCTCTGCAGTCGTGTCGCCGGGAATGTTGATCATATCCAGACCTACCGAGCAAACCGCTGTCATTGCTTCCAACTTTTGAATGGTAAGACCGCCGCAGCGCGATGCTTCGATCATGCCCGCGTCTTCGGTCACGGGGATAAACGCGCCCGACAAACCACCGACATGCGACGATGCCATAACGCCGCCTTTTTTAACCGCGTCGTTAAGTAAAGCCAGAGCCGCCGTTGTGCCGTGGCAGCCGCAGCACTCCAGACCCATTTCTTCGAGAATATACGCCACCGAATCGCCGACAGCGGGCGTGGGAGCGAGGGAGAGGTCGACAATACCGAACGGCACACCGAGGCGTTTGGAAGCTTCGGTCGCCACCAGCTGACCCATACGCGTGATTTTAAACGCTGTTTTCTTGATGATATCGGCAACAGCCGTCAAATCGCAATCGCCTGCTTTTGCCAGAGCAGCGCGTACTACGCCGGGACCCGAAACACCGACATTGATGACACAATCGGGTTCGCCTGCACCGTGGAAAGCGCCTGCCATAAACGGGTTATCCTCGGGCGCGTTGCAGAATACCACCAGCTTTGCAGGGCCGATGCAGCCCTTGTCTGCGGTCAATTCTGCTGCCTTGCGCACGGTTTGTCCCATCAACTTGACCGCATCCATGTTAATACCGGTTTTGGTGGAGCCGATGTTGACCGAAGAGCAGATGTGCTCTGTTTCGGCAAGAGCCTGCGGGATTGCTTCGATCAGTTCCTTGTCGCCGGGGCCGAAGCCTTTTTGCACCAATGCGGAAAAACCGCCCAGGAAATTAACACCGCAGGTGACAGCCGCTTTTTCCAGCGTTTTCGCAATTTTTACTGCATCACGGTCTTCGCAGGAAGCGAGGATCATTGCGATCGGGGTCACAGAAATACGCTTGTTGATGATCGGGATACCGAATTCGCGTTCGATCTGCTCACCGGTTTTGACAAGATCCTTCGCGTAGCGGGTGATTTTGTCGTAAACCTTTTGGCAGGTAACATCGATGTCTGAGTGGCAGCAATCGAGAAGCGAAATACCCATGGTAATGGTACGGACATCCAGGTTTTCTTCTTCGATCATCTGGATAGTTTCCAATATATCGTGTGCGTTCAGCAACGGTAATGCACTCCTTTATCAGTTAAATCGTATGCATGGCGTTGAAAAGATCTTCATGCATCGCACGGATGGAAAGACCCATTTCCTTGCCGATCGCCTCGAGATTATCCGCAAACTCCGTGAAGGGAATATCACTGCCCTCAATCTCCACCATCATGATCATAGCAAACATGTCGCGCAGAATGGATTGCGTTACTTCTTCAACATTGATTTTGTGCGCAGCACATTCCGCCGATACACGCGCGAGAATGCCCACGCTGTCTTTACCGACAACCGTAATTACAGCACGCATAATAAAATCCTCCTTATCGGGGTGTTAAGTGAATTTGACGCTTAAAAGTATATCATATAATCGTGTGGAAGAAAAGTAAAAAATAAAAAAATTACAAATTTTTGCAAAAAAACGCGCATTTTTCTTGATTTTGTGATATGATAGAATATATATGAGCGAAACGGAGGCGAAAGGTATGGTTACAGCGGATTGCCATATGCATTGTGCCGCATCGGAAGACAGCGAAACAACCGTAGCGGAATTGATTGAAAACGCTGTTAAACGCGGGATTGATATCATTGCCGTGACCGATCATGTCGAACTTGTTTCGTTTCGCGAAGGGGCTTACGATGTTGCAGCCGAGCAGTCGTGGGAAATGCTCAGTGAGACGGAAGCTCCCGCTGCGTTCACGCTGCTCAAAGGCATTGAACTCGGCGAACCGTGCTTTGATACGGCACTCGCCGATCAACTTCTTGCTGCGCATGCGTATGATTTCGTGCTCGCTTCGCAACACCGTTTATCGGATGCGCTGCCCGATTATTATTTTATCGACTTTTCCGATTGGTCCGATGATCGTATTATCGAAGAGATGCGGCGATATTTTCGCGAGCTGATTCGCGTGGCTGCATGGAATGGGTTTGACAGCTTGGCGCATTTGACCTATCCGTTTCGGTATCTGCCTGCTTCTTGGCGAAACGGGGATTATACGCCCTGGTTTGACGAAATCGATGAGATTTTCGATATTTTGATCCGCAATGGCAAATCGCTTGAGATCAACACTTCAGGCATTCGCAAAGGGCAGGGTATGACCTCGCCCGATG
>JAZURB010000190.1:0-2147 GCA_045605945.1 Acutalibacteraceae bacterium | reverse complement strand
AAGGCTATTACGATCGCTATTTGGCCGGCTTCGGCGGCTCGCTTGTCGGACTTTGCTATAGCGATTGTATCGAAAAGCACCTGCCGCACGGTCGCTTTGATCGTCCGGTGGAAACACTTGTTACCGATCAATTTATTCGTCGGATCGACCGTCGAAAGAAATAAACGATAATCGTCTTTAGGAGGAATATATAATGAGCATGGAGAATAAAACCAATGACGAGCTCGATGATATCTTGCAAGATCTCGGTGGTGTGATCGATAGTATTAAGCCTTCGCGCGTGGATTTGGAGCAAACGGCGCCTGCTGTCGGCGACAAATATTTCAACCTTGAAGAGACCGCGCAACCCGCCGCAGAGCCTGCGCCGTTGACTGCCGATGAGCCCGCTGTGGACGATATCGTGCGCGAGGCGCTTGCCAACGCTGCCGCGGCAGAAGAGGATATTACGGTGTATGATGAGTCTGAGTCTGAGGATGAGGATGTCAAAGTCTTTGAAAGCTCGGAAGTGACGGCGGACGAAGCAGCGGCTGCTGTTGCGGCAACGCAAGTCATTGAGCTTGAGACCGGAGACACGCAAGAGGAGCCGAAAAAGAAAGCGCGCCGCGAAAAGAAACGCGAGAAGAAACGCGAGAAAAAGGAGATCCCGCCCGAGGATCTTGAGGAAAGCTCCGAAGAAGAAGTGGAAGAATACCGTAAGGCGGTCAAGCACGAGGTGTGGGGTTGCCTGAAAACGGTGATTTACATATTTATTGTTGTAGCGCTGGCAGTCAGCCTGGCGGCATACATTGTTCGTGCAGGTATTGATTTCACCGGCATCGGTCGTTCGACCATGATGGTGGATTTGACGGTTGAGGAAGGCTCTTCCACCGCCGATATCGCCGAACTGCTTGCAGTGAACGATATCATCAAAGATCCCTTCATTTTCCGTGTGTATTGCCGCGTTATGGGTGAGGACGGCACCTTCCATCCGGGTGTGCATACCGTCTCTTCCAGTATGGGTTACGACGGCATTGTTGTGGAACTGCAAAAAGCGGTTGTGCGCGAGAGCGTCTCGGTTACTATTCCCGAGGGCACGACGATTGAGTCGATCGCCAAGATTTTGGAAGAAAACGAAGTATGCGGCACGAGTGATTTCTACACCGCGCTTGTGGCTGTGGATTACGGTGAGGATTATGACTTCATCGCCGAACTGACCGAGGAAGAGCGCAAAGACCGCGTGTATCTGCTTGAGGGTTATCTGTTCCCCGATACCTACGATTTCTATAAGAACGGCTCTGCCGAGTCGGTTATCCGTACAATGCTGGATAACTTTGCTGTGCGTGTAACAAAGGAAACCCGCGACGCGATCAAGGCATCGGGTAAAACGCTCAACGAGGTACTGATCAAAGCTTCGATCGTTCAAATGGAAGCGGGCTTCCCCGAGGATATGCCGCGTGTGGCACGTGTTCAGCAAAACCGTCTGGATAATCCTTCTGAGTTCCCGCTGCTGCAAATGGACTCTACCTCCGATTATCTGCGCAATTTGATGCCTTCGACCGGCTCGACTCCGGGTCTGGATACCGCGTATGACACCTATGTGCGTCCGGGTCTGCCTGTTGGCTCGATTTGCAACCCCGGCTTGGATGCGATCAATGCAGCACTCAATCCATCCGAAGAGCCCGATATTATCAACTGCTTCTATTTCGCCAGTATTGTGGAAACGGGCGAGACCCAGTTCTTCGAGACCTTCGGCGAGCATGAGGCGTGGTGCATCGAGCACGGCGTGGGTATGTACGGCTGATGATGAATACTTCGAAGAAAACAGCGATCGAGTTGCTTGCTCCTGCGGGAGACAGCGATCGCTTGGATGCTGCGCTGATGTACGGCGCCGATGCCGTCTACTTGGCAGGAACGGCGTTCGGCATGCGCACGGCATGTAAAAATTTTGATGCGGACGATCTGCGCGCGGCGGTGCGTCGCGCGCATGATTGCGGCAAACAGGTGTATGTTACCTGCAATACACTGCCGCGTAACGATGAGGTTGATCGGCTTCCTGCATTTTTGGAGCAGGTTGACGACGCGGGTGCGGATGCGCTTATCGTGGCGGATATCGGCATTTTGCCGCTGGTGAAACGCCACGCGCCGCATTGTGCGATCCATGCCTCCAC
>JAZURB010000189.1:0-2002 GCA_045605945.1 Acutalibacteraceae bacterium | reverse complement strand
CCTCCTTAAAATTGTTCCGAGCTTATTTCAGCGACCGTCGAACACAAGTCGTCCGCCGCAGAATGTCATTTTCACGCGACCGTTAAGGGTCATGCCCTTAAACGGCGTATTCTTTGATTTGCCGTGGAGTGCGTTTTCGTCCACCATCCAGCTTTCGGCGGGATCAAACAGCAGCACATCCGCCGCTGCACCGACCGCCAGCGTTCCCGCAGGGATGCCCGCAATCTTGGCGGGCATTGTTGCCATTTTGTCAAACAACGCCGCTGCGGTAAGCGCACCGGTTTCGACAAGATATGTCCAACTCGCGGCAAGCGAGGTTTCCATACCGACCGAGCCGTTGGGTGCTTTGGCAAAATCCGCTTTTTCTTCGGGGCTGTGCGGCGCATGATCAGTCGCGATGGCGCACAGCGTACCGTCCCTCAAGCCTTCGATCAGCGCTGCTTGATCGTCCGCTGTGCGAAGCGGCGGGCTCATGCGATAATCCGCGTCCTTCGCGCGCAGGCATTCATCCGTGAGCGCAATATAATGCGGCGCGGTCTCGCCCGTCACCTTGATGCCGCTATGCTGCGCGGCGCGGATCATTTCCACGCTGCCGCGTGTCGACACATGGCAAATATGCACGGGACATCCCGTTGCCGCTGCGAGCGCGATTTCGCGCGCAGTACCGACTTCTTCGGCGGCGCGGGTCACGCCCGGCACACCGATCTCGCGGGATACATCGCCTTCGTTCATCAAACCGCCGCGCACCAGCGTGAGTTCCTCACAGTGCGCCATATAGGCAAGTCCGACCGCTTTGGCGGTTTTGAGCGCCTTCTCGGTCAGATCGGCGGTCAACACGGGGCGTCCGTCATCGGAGAATGCCGCCGCACCTGCCGCTTTGAGCGCTTCAAAATCGGTGAGCGCTTCACCCTTCAGCCCGTACGTCACCGCTGCAACGGGATACACATGTGCATCAGCGGTTGCGGCGCGTTCGAGAAGCGCCGCGATCGTTTCGGGAGTGTCAAGTGCAGGAGTGGTGTTGGGCATGGCGAACACCGAGGTAACGCCGCCCGCCGCCGCCGCACGGCAACCCGTATAAACATCTTCTTTATGCGTTTGGCCGGGATCGCGCAAATGCACATGCAGATCCACCAGACCGGGCGCAACGATGCATCCGCTGCCGTTTACTACCACGGTATCGGTATCAACGGCCGGAGCGTTTCCGACCGCCAAAATCGTACCGCCGTCTTCGAACAATACATCGGCGATTCCGTCACGCCCGACCGACGGATCGATCACGCGCGCGCCTTGGATCAACCATTTTTTCATTCTCATTCCTCCGCTCAGGCACATATAGATATATTGTATCATTTATTTTATAGAATTGCAATCCCAAGCTTGCAAACTCGAAAAGCGAATTTTGCAGTCGATAATGTAAAAATTTGCATATTTCAACCCGAAAACTTGCAAAAAACACTTGCCAAACCGAAGAAAAAGGGCTATAATTGACTTCGTTACAAAGCGGTGGTTTCAAATTTTATCAAACTAAAGTCCGCTTTCACTATTCTGAATCATTATAAAGGAGCGTTTTTCATGATCAAGAATGAGTATTTGAAAAAGGTTTACGCCGATGTCGAAGCGCGTAACCCGAATGAACCTGAGTTCCAACAAGCGGTTTACGAGGTTCTCGAGTCCCTCGAACCCGTGATCGAGCAAAACCCGAAGTATGAGGCTGCCGGCATCATCGAGCGCATGGTCGAGCCCGAGCGCCAGATCTTCTTCCGCGTGCCGTGGGTCGACGACAACGGCAAGGTGCAGATTAACCGCGGCTATCGCGTGCAGTTCAACTCCGCGATCGGCCCCTACAAGGGCGGCATCCGTTTCAACAAGACGGTGAACGCTTCTATCATTAAATTCCTCGGCTTTGAGCAGACCTTCAAAAACAGCCTGACCACCCTCCCGATGGGCGGCGGTAAAGGCGGCTCTGACTTCGATCCCGCCGGCAAGAGCGACGGCGAAGTCA
>JAZURB010000188.1:0-2758 GCA_045605945.1 Acutalibacteraceae bacterium | reverse complement strand
GCTTTTTTGTATCCTCAATAGACGCCCATGGTCAGGTTGAACAGATGCAACACATCGGTGTACATCTGATCGGTGTCTTTTTCGTTCAACACACCGATGATCAAGCGCTTACCGTTCGATTCAAAGGAGGAGATCAAAATGTGACCGCCGTCTTTCGCACGCGCCATTTTCACGCCGGTTGCATAGGGACAATAGAACTCGTTGTCTTTATCCACCAGCTTGTTGTTGTTTTCCCAAACGAACGAAGCGGTGTTGGAGAGCGTGATCGTATCCTTGCCCGTTGCCATGAACTCCATAATCGTCTCTACTTTAAAGAGCGCCTTCGACATGATCAACAAATCGGCGACGGTGGTTTTTTGACCTTCCGCCTTCGAACCGTCAATGTTAACGAAGGTTGTTGAGGTCATGCCGAGCTCCTTTGCCGTGGCATTCATTTCCTGAACGAATCGCGCCACTGCAACGGTGGGCTCGATTTCCTCGACCTCGGCGGTTGCGGGGTCGTCCAGCAAGCTGCTGCCGACCGTGTATGCCAAAATATACGCCGCATCTACCGCGTCCGTAACGATCAGCGCTTCGACCAGTAATTTTGCCGTGGTGGTTTGATCGGCAATAAAGCCGGCAGTTTTTGCGCCTTCGGGGACAAGCATCAGCGCTTCCTCCGTCACACGGAAGTTCAATGCAGGCTTGATATATTTCGTGGCGACATAGGCGGTGAACAATGTTGTAAACTCCGTGGGGGAGAAGGCAACGGTGTCATCGATCGTCGAGCGCAGATACTCGTCGGTGTTGCAGGAATACACAAAATATTCCTTCGAAGCGATCGGCTGATCGGGCGGGAAGGTTTTCCAAGGCAGCTCGCGCTCTTCGTAAGTCGGCTCGGGTGTGATTTCGGGCGTTTCGTTATCCGCAGCAAGCATCGGGCCGAGGTTTACCGCCAGAAGCAACAAACCAAGCAACAGCATCGCTGTTGCCGTGGCAAAAACCGCCAGCGTTAAACGGTCCGCTTTTTTGAGCCCGCGCTGCGAAACGCGGCGCGAGCGGTGCAGCGTCTTGCGGCGTTGCAGCACACGTGTCACGCCGAAAATCAGCAATGCGATACCCGCCAGCGTGAGCGCTGAGGCAAATAGGAACGCTGTGCCGCCCGTGAGCGCACATCCGCTGAATAAACTGATGATGATGGCTGTAGCCGCAGCCAAAGCAATCTTTCTCATGGAACACCTCACAAAAAGAGTACATATATATCTATTGAATTATTCTCCACAGTCCACTATACCATATTTTCTTTGTTGAAGCAACGCTATTTTTTAAAAAATTCTCGCTTTTCTTGCAAAAAAATCTACTTTTCGGCGCAAAAAACGCTCACACGAAGAATGCGTGAGCGTTTTCGTTTTTATGTCAGACCGATCGCTTGATTAAACAGCTGCAGCGTATCGGGGAAGCGGTCGTCTTCTTCGGGGCAACCGAACACACCGATCAGCAGCGTATGCTCGCCGTAACGGAATGCCGAAAGCAAGCAGCTGCCCGCATAGGGCGTTTGTCCCGTTTTGAGTCCGATGCACGCATCGCAGTAGTATTCCGTCCGGGGATCGATGATCTTGTTGGTGTTTTTCCAGGTTTTCAACGTACCGCTCACGGGTGTCACCGTGTCGTGTGCCGTCGCGGCATAACGGCAAATATCCGCGTTGCCGAGTGCCAGCGTACCGAGGATGGCAAGATCGTGATAGGTGGTGTAGTGATCGTCGCTGTGAATACCGTCGGGATTGGCAAAGTGGGTGTTTGTCATACCTTTTGCCGTCGCTTGCGCATTCATTTCATCCACAAAGCGAGCAACTGCCGTGTCCACATCATCGCTTTGGCTGCCGAGCTTGCGTCCAACCTCCGTCGCGAGTAAATACGCCGCATCGTTGCCGCTGGGGAGCAGCATCGCCTCCACCAAGGTCGCCGCGGTGTATACCTCGCCTTTTTCGATATCGGCAACCGACGAACCGTACACGACGCGGTCAAGCGCATCGCCTGCGGTAATTTGCTCGTCGGAACCCAAATGCTGCATCGCCACATACGCGGTAAACAGCTTGGTGATACTCGCGGGATAAATACGCGCATTCTCATTCTCGGCAATCACCGAAAATGTTTTCGCGTTCACATCATACACAAAATATTGGTTTGCCGTCAGCTCGCGATCCGCAGCAGGACGCATCCAAGTCGGCGCAGCGGTGGTGGTTGTTGTCACCGTCGTCGCGTCGTCCTCCGGCGGTTTTTGGGGACGATCGCCTGCGCAGGAGGTGAAACCCGCCGCCAAAAACGCCGCAGCCGTGAGGATGTAGAGCGCTGCCGTCATCATATTCGGCTTTGTTTTTACACGACGACCTTCGCGTTGCCGCTTTTGAATGTAGCGGATTTTGCGATAGGTGCGCGCTGCAGCAAGCGCGAGCAACATCACGCCGACGATGATAAACAGCGCGACCAAAACGCCGCGACCGCCGCCGCTCGAGCAGCCCGTCAGCGTCAGCAATCCCGCGACCGCGGGTATATAACGACATTTCATGCAATCACTCTCCGAATATGACACAATTTGCGGGTTTTAGTATAGCCCACCGTGATGGGAATGTCAACCGATTCTTACATAACCGCTTTGTTCGATCAGCGTTTGCCCTTCGTCGGACAACAGCCAATCGATAAGCAGCGGCACATTCGTGTTGGCGTTGTCCGCACGGTAGACGGCATAAAACTGCGCAACGATCAAGTCGGAGGCCAAGCG
>JAZURB010000187.1:0-6116 GCA_045605945.1 Acutalibacteraceae bacterium | reverse complement strand
CCCGTCAGCGTTTCGATAGTACGGATGTTACGGCCTTCGCGACCGATGATGCGGCCCTTCATTTCGTCGTTAGGCAGCGGCACCACCGAGACGGTAGCTTCCGCGACCTGATCCGCTGCCATGCGCTGGATCGCCTGCGAAATAACGGCGCGCGCACGCGCATCCGCTTCTTCTTTCAGTTGGTTCTCGATTTCGTTGATGCAGCGAGCCTTCTCGTGCGTCAACTCGTCGGTCAGGCTGTTGAGCAAATATTCCTTCGCTTGCTCCACGGTGAAGCCCGAGATACGCTCGAGCATTTCGAACTGACCTTTTTTCAGCGCTTCGACATCTTCAAGGCGCTGGTCGACTTCCTTTTGCTTTTTGGCGATCTGCTCTTCCTTCTTCTCGTAATTTTCGATTTTACGGTCGAGCGTCTCTTCCTTCTGTTGCAAACGGTTTTCCTGTCGTTGGATATCCTTGCGGCGTTCTTTGTTCTCACGCTCTGCTTCGTTGCGCAGACGATGAATTTCGTCTTTTGCTTCCAGCAGGGCTTCCTTCTTGCGGCGGGATGCCGCATCGTTGGCTTCTTTGCGAATACGCTCCGCTTCGGCTTCCGCCGAGCCGATCACCGCCTCCGCCTCGCGGCGACGATGCTCAATGCCCATTTTGAAAGCCACCAAGCCTGCTGCGACCGCGCCTACGACTAATGCCGCGACACCGGCGACGATCGCTACCCAAATAGGTACATTCATCCTGTTTTGCACCTCCTAAATTTGTTGTGTAGGAAGTGTTAACTATGCTATGTAAATGCAATTTGCACGAAAACGACCGCCGACGGGCCGTCAAAGCAAAACGGTCGCAGTGGGCTATGCGCCCTATATCCGTCGGGGGTTCGTCAAACATACAAGAGCGTTTACGAAACTGCCTCGGCAGCCGTACAGCTAACGCTCCCTTTTCAAGAAAACTTGAGAAAGTTGTACCTGGTCGAACGGCAAAAGGTTCCCTTTTACCTATCATATACTATATAACTTTTCACCACAACTTGTCAAGGCTTTTGTGCGTTTCTTTATGCTTTTTTACAAAACTGTTACCTGTCGCGAGGGGGTAATACACCTTTTCGGGGTGTGCGTCTTGGCTTCCTCTGACAAGGGAGCAGGCAAAGCCGCAGGTTTTGCCTGAGGGAGAGACATATTCGCGCGTTAGACCCATTCGACTGCGCCACAGCGAGATACATTCGACTTCGTCTCATCCGCGTCACCCTGAGCGTAGCGCGTGAAACGCGCATAGTCGAACGGGTCTCGGATGAGACTTCGCTCAGTATGACGCGCTGTGGCTTCGCTTAAGGGCGACCCCTTTCGTGCGGGTTTCGCAAGGAACGGTTTTATCCGTTCCATTTTTGCTGCGGAAGGCATAAATGCCTTCCCTACGACAGCAACCCACATCATCCGAGCCCCTTCGACTCGCATTCGCTGCGCTCAGGGTGACGCATAGAGAGAACACAAAGCAGTTGTCCCGCCGCAGGAAATGACCCTTTACGAATTTTTGATTTTATGCTATAATATACTGCTACCGAAAAAGGAGGTCTCTGCGATGGCGTTATTCAGCTTGCAAAAAATCGATGCGCTCGCCGCCAACCACCCCACCTATCTGCGCGGCGTTTCGCTGTATAACGGCGGCTTTGTGCGCCGCGCCGAACGCCGTCAGGGCGGGCTGTATGCCGAGATCCTGACCGCCGAGGTGGATGCGGACAATCACGCCGCACAATACGCCTGTGAGGTTTGCTTTGATTATGACGGCAACGCGGCGCATTTGAGCTGCAGCTGCCCCGTGTTTGAGGCACGACAAGGCGCTTGCAAACACCTTGTCGCCGCGCTTGTCCATAAATATTATGCCGATATGGTCGGCGGTATGCGCGCAGCCCCCGTCGTTACGCCGACACAGCTTTCCCGCACCGACAGCATCGCCGCTTCGATGATCGCGCGGTATACCGATGCACAAACGGCGCTGCTCACCGCGCAAGACACGCAGGATATCGCCGTGCGATTGATCCCGCGGCTGCATATCCACGGGCGCAACTGTGCGCTCGCCTTAAGTCTCGGCGGGGCGCGTGACTACGTTGTACAGGATCTGCGCGCTTTTTGCGACGCAGTGGCACAGCACAAATCGGTCAGCTACGGTAAAGATCTGGAATTTTATCATCATCCCGACCGCTTTGCCGCGGAAGATCGTCCGCTCCTGCGCTTTGTCATGGGGCAACTGCCGCCTGTCCCGCGCGGCAGTGTCGGCGGGCATGCCTTGCGCGAGTTGGCGCTTTCTCCCGTGGCGCTTGATGTGCTGCTTTCGCTGATGAACGGACGCGAGCTGGCTTGTCGCGCGGGCGAAACGGACACGATCGCCGCCGTGCGCCGCGACGATCCCGCGCTGACCGTGACGGTAACAAAAAAAGAAAACGGCTTCACTTTATCGATGCCCGCGCCGCCCGTGACGGTGGTGGGCAGTCGCCGCCGCTATGTATTGGATCGCGGCGTGCTATACCGTTGCTCGAGCGCCTTTTCCGACAAGGCAGGTGCACTGCTGGATGCGCTGCAGGCAGCGCACGGGCAACTGTTTATTGCCACCGCCGACATGCCCGCGCTGTGCGCAAGCGTGCTTAAAACCGCCGGCGAGGCGATCACGCTCGACGGCGACACTGCCGCCCTCGACGGTTTTACCGCCGCAAAATTGGAGGCGGAATTGTATCTTGATGCGCCCGACGCCCATACCTTGAGCGCGAAATTGCTGTTTTGCTATGACACACGCCGCGTGACAGCGTTTACCGACGAGCCGCTCGACGGCATCAACCGCGATACCCTCGCCGAATACCGCTTATCGCTGCTTGCGCAGCGCTGGTTTGACAAAACCGATAGTGCCGACGGACGCCTTATTCTGCGCGGCGATGACAGCCGCCTGTTCTCATTTCTCACCGACGGCATCGCCGCCTGGCAGCAAGAAGCCGCGGTATATGCGACCGATCGCGTGCGCGAAGTCGGCATCGTTGCACCCCCGCGCATTGCGGTCGGTGTAAGCATGGCGCATCATTTGCTCGACCTCACCTTTGACACCGACGGCATGGATGTCGCCGAGCTGGAAGCGCTGCTCGGCTCGTTCCGCGAGCGCCGTCCCTACCACCGTTTGAAAAACGGCGGCTTTTTGCGGCTGGACGATCCCGCGCTGCACGGTCTTTTCGCCATCACCGAAGGGCTTTCGATCGATCGCGAAGCGCTTGCCGTCGGGCGCGTGACACTGCCCGCCTACCGTGCGCTGTATCTTGACCGTGTGCTGCGCGATCACCCCGCTATTCGCCTCAAACGCGACGAGGGATTTCGCCGCCTGATCCGCGACATCAACACGGTTGCAGACAGCGCCTTCTCCCCGCCCGCCTCACTCGACGGGGTGCTGCGCAACTACCAAAAAACCGGCTTCCGCTGGTTAAAAACGCTCAGTCAATACGGGCTGGGCGGTATTCTCGCCGACGATATGGGTCTGGGCAAAACCCTGCAAATGATCTCGCTGCTGCTCGACGCCAAGGAGCAGGGCGAAACGCGCCCGTCGCTCGTTGTTTGCCCCGCATCCCTTGTGTATAACTGGGTGCGGGAGTTCGCACGGTTTACGCCGACCATGCGCGTTACCGCCGTGGCAGGCGACAAGGAAACCCGCGAAGCGATCCTTGCCGATCTGACAAACACCGATGTGCTGATCACCTCCTACGATCTGCTGCGGCGCGATATCACGCAGTATGCCGCTGTCGATTTCGCCGTGCACGTGCTGGACGAAGCGCAATATATCAAACACGCCGATACCCAAACCGCGCAGGCCGTGAAAGCGGTGCGCAGCGAGCATCGGTTTGTATTAACAGGTACGCCGATCGAAAACAGCTTGAGCGAGCTGTGGAGTATCTTCGATTTTCTCATGCCCGATTTTTTGTACAGCTACCCGCGCTTTCGCGAGCGGCTGGAGCGCCCGATCGTGCAGGACGGCGATACCGATGCGCTCGCGCGTCTCAACACGCTGGTTGCTCCCTTTGTGATGCGGCGACTGAAAAAAGACGTGCTGCGCGAGCTGCCCGAAAAGCACGAGGCGATCGTGCGCGTGGCGCTGCACGATACCCAGCGCCGACTGTATGCCGCCAATGTGCAGCGACTGCGGGATGAGCTCGCCGAAAACGGACTGTCACGCAATCACATTACGGTGCTTTCCATGCTCACCAAGCTGCGCCAGATCTGTTGCTCACCGGCGTTGCTTTATGAAGATTATACGCAATCGGACGCCAAGACCGAGACCTGTCTTGTGTTGATCCGCGAAGCGATCAACGGCGGACACAAGGTGCTGCTGTTTTCGCAGTTTACGGCGATGCTTGATCGCTTGCAGACCCGCTTGAAGGCAGAAAATATCGCGTTTTACGATCTGCGCGGCTCAACGCCGAAGGAGCAGCGCGTGAAATTGACCGAAGCGTTCAACACCGATGACACATCCGTGTTCCTCATCTCTCTCAAAGCGGGCGGCACGGGTCTCAATCTGACAGGCGCGGACACCGTGATCCATTTCGACCCGTGGTGGAATATGTCCGCACAAAACCAGGCGACCGACCGCACCCATCGCATCGGGCAAACCCGCACGGTGCAGGTGTATAAGCTGATCGCCGCCGATACGATCGAAGAAAAGATTTTGACGATGCAAGAACAAAAGCAGGCGCTGGCGGATGCCGT
Organism: Acutalibacteraceae bacterium; assembly: GCA_045605945.1. Taxonomy (GTDB): domain Bacteria; phylum Bacillota; class Clostridia; order Oscillospirales; family Acutalibacteraceae; genus RGIG1959. Next base: position 1,392 of record JAZURB010000187.1, on the reverse strand, counting down.
CGTGCGCGAAGGCGACGGTATTCTCTCGAAGATGACCGCCGCCGAGCTGCTCAAGCTGCTCGAAGAATGACAACACACGCAAAAACGGACGAGCAAATTGCTCGTCCGTTTTGTTGTTATTCGCTTATTCCTTATTTCACTTCGGAAACCGCCACGCTGCTGCAGCGACGGTCATCAAGACCTCGGGTTGTTACCCGCGCCGATGAGATCATCCTCTCGACATACTATGCATCAACTATATGTAGAAACAGCGGCTTTTCGTGTTTTTGAGCATATCGTATCAGAGATGCGGTTCCTTTGCTTTTGCCGTCCCAAAAACAGATCACCGCATCGCAATGTTCTATCATTTGCTTGTTTCGTATCGGACCGGCGGCACGCCCGTATTTCTCCCATTCCGGCAAATGGCGTTCTATCGTCCAACCCGCTTCTTCGGCAAAGCGTTCTCCCAATCGGTCGGCACCACGGCAACCTCCCGATAATACGATCACGGATTTGCCGGATTTCAACGCTTCCAAATCGCGGCATATCGCCTCTTTCGCCTCGGCATAACAGGTGAATGTGCGACATCCCGCAATGATGATTCGTGTCTCCATTTTGTCACCCCGCTGTATTTAGAATACCGCAACTCAGATTAAAATGCAACCATTTATGGTTATATAAATATGACCGAAAATAAGCATAATATTGTGGTGGGGTGACAACTATGTTTAAAATCAATAAGGAATTCAAATCCGCTAATATTTCCCGCACCATCCGCTTTACAGAGCCGCTGTTTGAACAGCTCAACAAAACTGCCGCAGAAAACGATATTTCCTTCAATCTGTTGGTGCTGCAATGCTGTAAATATGCTTTAGATCATCAAGAGGATGCCGATAATCCAGATTGATAAACGCAAAAACGGACGAGCAAATTGCTCGTCCGTTTTGTTGTTATTCGCTTATTCCTTATTTCACTTCGGAAACCGCCACAGCGCAAGCGACGGTCATACCGACCATCGGGTTGTTACCCGCGCCGATGAGACCCATCATCTCGACGTGAGCCGGCACAGAGGACGAACCCGCAAACTGCGCGTCGCCGTGCATACGACCCATGGTGTCGGTCATACCGTAGGAAGCGGGGCCTGCCGCCACGTTATCGGGGTGCAGGGTACGGCCCGTGCCGCCGCCCGAAGCCACGGAGAAATACTTCTTGCCGTTTTCGATCGCCCACTTCTTGTAGGTGCCGGCAACGGGATGCTGGAAGCGGGTGGGGTTGGTGGAGTTACCGGTGATGGACACTTCCACGCTCTCGTGCTGCATGATTGCGACGCCTTCGAGACCATCGTTCGCGCCATAGCACTTCACCTTCGCGCGCTCGCCGTCGGAGAACGCCTTCTCAGACACAACCTTCAGC
>JAZURB010000186.1:0-11326 GCA_045605945.1 Acutalibacteraceae bacterium | reverse complement strand
GGTATGGGCGGCGGAACAGGAACAGGTGCAGCTCCGGTAGTGGCAGAAGTGGCTCGCGAATTAGATATCCTCACCGTCGGTATCGTGACCAAGCCCTTTGGCTTTGAGGGTCGTCGCCGTCTGGAGCAGGCTGAGAAGGGCATTGCTGCACTTCTCGAGCATGTGGACAGCTTGCTGGTTATCCCCAACGAGCGCCTCAAGCTCATCACTGAGCAGCGCATCACGCTGGCGAATGCCTTTAACATGGCGGATGATGTTCTGCGCCAGGGCGTGCAGTCCATCTCGGATTTGATCACCAACCAAGCTATGGTTAACCTCGACTTCGCTGATGTGACCGCGATCATGAAGGACGCGGGCTATGCGCACATGGGCTTCGGTCGTGCGGACGGCAAGGAGAAGGCGAAGGAAGCGGCAGAGCGCGCTGTCACCAGCCCGTTGCTCGAGACCTCGATTAAGGGCGCTCGCGGCGTGATCATCAATATCACGGCGTCTCCCGATGTTGACCTCGAGGATGTCGATATTGCGGCTTCGGCGATCACCAAGGCGGCTCATCCCGATGCGAACATCATCTGGGGTATGGCGTTCGATGATACGCTGGATGACGAAATGGTCGTCACCGTGGTTGCCACCGGTTTTGACGAGAACGGCGGCCCCGGCGAGTCGAAATCCATCAACGAGATCAGCGGTTTCAACGCGATGTCGGGTGCGATGAACGACGATGACGAGGACGGCTTCGGCGAGATCATGAACCTCTTCGGCAACAAGCACTAATTGTAAACACACAGCCACTCATGCGGTTGCATGGGTGGCTGTTTTTTTTGTGGATGTATGTCGAATTTGCGGTTGACAAGCTGTCCTCAAGCGGGTATACTGAATGGCAGATGCGCGACAGGAGGAGAGAGGATGAAGCGTGTTATTGCCGCTGTCGGCGGTTTTATCAAGGGGCATGCGGTCATGTGCATCGCATTTTTTGCGGCGCTTATCACCATGCTGTTTGTACCGCCTGATGCGACATATCTGACTTATTTTGATTTTAAAACGCTTACCTGCCTCTTCTGTGTGCTGGCAACGGTATGCGCTCTCAAGAATGTCCGCTTTTTCTATATGCTTGCGCGCAAGATCGTGCAGTACCTGAAAAACGCACGGCTGTGCGTTTTGGCGCTCGTATATATCACCTTTATCGGCTCCATGCTCATTGCCAACGATATGGCGCTGTTGACCTTCTTGCCGCTTGGGTATTTTGTGCTGACTTCGACGGGCAAGGAACGCTACATGGCGTTCACCTTCATCATGCAAAATATCGCCGCCAATCTCGGTGGTATGCTCACCCCGTTCGGCAATCCGCAAAACTTGTATCTTTACACCAAGTTCGAAATTCCGAATGCGGAGTTTCTGCGTATCATGGCACCGCCGTTTGCGCTCTCTGTCGTGCTTATCACGCTGTGCTGCCTGTATGTTAAGCCTGAGCCGCTGTCCTTCCCCGAGCATCCGATCTGGATGCCGCGCGGACGTGTGCTGCTGTATCTCGCGCTGTTTTGCCTGTCAATTGCGATCGTGTTTCGCTCCATCCCGTATTGGGTGGGACTGATCGTGATCCCGTTAACGCTCGCTTTTGTCGATCGCAAGGCACTTAAGGATGTGGATTATCCGCTGCTGTTTACCTTCGTGTTCTTCTTCGTTTTCGCGGGAAACATGGCACGCATCGATGCGGTACGCTCATTATTCTGTGCACTTCTCGAAAAAAGCACGCTGGTGTTCAGTGCACTGTCTTGCCAGGTTATCAGCAATGTTCCCTCGGCAATTTTGTTGTCGCAGTTTACCGAAGAGTATCCGGCGCTGCTTGTCGGTGTGAACATCGGCGGCGCAGGAACCCTGATCGCGTCGCTTGCAAGCCTTATCACCTTCGGTGAATATACAAAGCACCACCCTGAAAAGAAAGGGCGCTATATCGCGCTGTTTACGCTGCTTAATTTCTTATTCCTCGGCGTATTACTTGGTTTTTCGCTGTGGTTGCAATCGCTCGGTTACTTATAAAAAATCCCGTTGCCCCCTTTGGGAAGCAACGGGATTTTTTATATTATCCTGCAATAGTGATACCATCGGTAATCAGATAACCGCTGCCGACGGGATCCACGGCGCTGCCGTCCACACGCACCTCAAAGTGGAGATGCGGGCCGGTGGAGTTGCCGGTGTTGCCGACAAGACCAATCACCGTTTGACCGCCGAACACCGCGTCACCGACCTGCACAAGCAGCTCGTCGCAGTGGCCGTACAGCGTTACAATACGCTTGCCTTCGATATCATAGCCATGGTCTACCATGAGATAGTAACCGTAACCCGTGTTAGGTTCGCCGCCCGCAAAGATGACAACACCGTCCGCGGCGGCAACGATCGATTTGCCGGTAGAGTCGCCCCAAGAGGCGATGTCCACGCCGTAGTGCCAGCGTCCCCAACGCGCCTTATAGCTGCTGGTGATCACCGAACATTCCGGTGCAGGCCAGGTCATGATCGAAGCAGCAAGCATGTTGCCGGGATCGATTTCCTTGGTGATATCGTTGATCTGCATTTGAATGTTGGTTTGCTGTTGATACAGATCGATGTATTTTTGTTGGTAGTAAGCCATATAGGAGTTGAGCTGCGACTCGATGCCTTGGGCTTCCGTCAGCAGGGCGAGCAGCTCGGTTTTGGTGCCCTCGAGTGCCTGTTCGGAGGCTTCATAGGAACGCTTCTGCTCCTCGAATTGCTGTTGCTGTGTCTTAAGCAGTTCGCGTTGATTTTCGATTTGCGCGAGTTCGGTTTCCAGACCGTTAAGTGTTTTTTGATCGATCTCGGAAAGGCGGTTTGCCATGCGCTCATTGATGAGAAAATCTTTATAGGTTTCCGTGCTGAGCAGCATTTGCAGCGTTGTTAAGCGACCGCCCTTGGATAACGCACGCATTTTGTTTTGCAGCATGGCAAATCGATCGAGAATTTGCTGGCGCAGCACAAGGATGTGTTGTTCCTGCTCGATGAGCTGTTCGTCCGTCAAGTGGATCTGCTCGTTGATGCCGACGATCAATTTCTCATTGATATCGATTTCGCGTTGCTTGAGGGTGATCTCGGATTCGATCGCTTCCTTTTGCTTTAGCAGACCTTCCAGCGTGTCGGCGTAGGTTTGGCGCGTTTGCTGCAGTTCCTTTGCTTGCGCTTGCAGCTCAGCACGCTGCTGCTGCAGCATCTGCACCGAGAGCTTTTCTTCCTCGGTCAACTCGCGGTCTTCCTCTTCGACACCGTCATCGGGAAGCTCGCCGGAGTTTGCCGATTGCGTGGGGGAGGTGGTCTCGGTATCGACAGGAGACGCCATGACTCCGCTATACGGCAATGTGCAGATCACCAAAAGGGTGATCTGCACACATATACATATTTTTTGTAAACGGGAGAAACGGGACATAAAGGGACGCGTCCTTTCGTGTTACAGGGATTCGTTAATGATAATGCCGGCAGTGGATATGTAGCCGTTGGTGAGGGGGTTGACCGCGCTGCCGCCAACGCGCACCTCAAAGTGCAGGTGCGGGCCGGTGGAGTTGCCGGTGCTGCCGATGTAAGCAATGGTATCACCGGTGGAAACACGCTGACCGACCGAGACACTCGGCTGATAGGCCGCGTGGCCGTAAACCGTGGTAATGTTTTGACCGCTGGAGTTGGTGCCGTGGTCAATCATGACACAGTAGCCGTAGCCGCCGCACCAACCGGCAAGCGAAACAACACCGTCAGCCGCCGCGACAATGGGCGAACCGTAGCAACCGCTGCCGCAAATATCGATACCCGCATGCAGACGACCCCAACGCCATTTGTAGGTGGAGGAAATGTAGTTGCAGGTCGGCGCGGGCCACAGCATCGTACCGCTTTGGTTGTAGATTTCGCTGTTATACTTTTGCGCGATCGCTTTGTTAATCTCCGCTTGTAATGCGTTCGCATCGGCTTCTGCCTCGGCGATTGCCGCGTTATAGTTGCTGATTTCCTTGTTGAGCTCTTCGGTCACAACATTCTTTTCACTGAAAAGCACATCCAACTCTTGCTTGTCGGCAAGCAGCTCGGCTTGCGCTTGCACGAGCGGTTCTTTTTCTTCCTCAAACGCCACGCGCTCCACTTCGAGAGCGGCTTTGTCGGTGTTGATGGTTTGCAGTTCGCCTTCGAGTTCATTCATCAACGCTTCGTTTTGCTCCGTGATGCGTTCCATCGCCTTGGATTTGACAAGATAATCGGAATAGCCGTCGGAGCTGAGCACCATTTGCAGCATGGTGGTCACCGTGCCGGTTTTGGAGATAGCGCGCAAACGCACACGCAGCTCTTCGAAACGCGTTGCGATTTCCGCTTCCTTCTCGTCGATTGCCTGTTGCTTAACGGCGATCTCGTGCGTTTTTTCGGCGATTTGCGTATCAAGCTTGTCAACCAGCTGTTGCTTAACGGCGATTTCTTCAAGCTTCACATCGATCTGCTCTTGCAGGATCGCTTTTTCTGCTTCGTATTCCTCAAGTGTTTCTGCCGAGGCGTTACGCTTGGCTTCCAATTCCTTTTGCTTGTCAATCAATTCCTGGCGGCGATTGCGCAGCTCGTCAACATCTTCCGTCGCCGAGACGGCGGGGGTGCTGATCGGCGAATACGGCAATACGGCGCTGCCCGCGACTAATAACACAGCGGCAAGAGTACCCGCCAGTAAGCGAAGGGACAGCGTATTCTTATGGTTGCGTTTCATCATTCGCAACACCTTCTTTCTTATAGTACAAAAAGGGGGATGCCCGGCTTTTGCCGAGCGCGGACGTCGCAATTATTCAGCCGAGATATTGCTCGATTCTTTCAGATAACGACCAATCGAGATACCCGAGCCGAGCATACCGGTCAGCGTGCCGATGAGCAGGAAGCCGATAAGCAGCTCTGCCCACACGGGCATAAGACCGAGCAAGCCGAGTTCACCCATGGTCACAAAGCCCATTTTGCCGATCGTCATCACCGTGCTCAAGCGGGCGTACACGAAGTACAGCAGACCGTAGGACAACAGACCCGCCGAGAAGCCGAGCACCATACCTTCCACCATAAAGGGCAGACGGATAAACGCCTTGGTGGCGCCGACGGATTTCATGATGCCGATTTCAAGACGACGGCTGTACACCGTCAGCTTGATCGTATTGGAGATGATGAAGAGCGAGACGGCGAGCAACATCAGGATCACGGCACCGCCGATTTTCATCACCATATCGCGGATACCGGTGAGGAGTTTACCGAGTTCGTCGTAGCAAGAGACGCTATCTACACTCGGGAGCGCTTCGATTTCCGCAATCGTTTGTTGCATCAAATTCAAATCTACAAAGGTGATCTCGAAACCATCGAGCATGGGATTATTTTCGCCCTGCAGGCTCTCGAAGGTAGCTTCGGGAACCACATTTTCATAATCCGCAAGGATTTCTTCCTTGGTGATCGGCGTAACCGTGTCGATGTTCGTCAGCGCTTCAACCTGCGCGCCGAGTTCGGCAATCTGCGCATCATCCGCATCTTCCACCGACCAGACAATGGCAATGTTTTGCGAAAACGCCCAACGGAACAGATGATCCACATTGACAAAGGTCAAATACGCCGCGCCCGAAAGCAGCAGGCAGGAGATGAGCACCAGCACCGAGGCGATGGACATGAAGCTGTTTTGTTTGATGTTACGCAGGCCCTCTTTGATAAGGTAACCGAGACTGCTCATTTTCATTACGCCTCACCTCCGTTCTCGTCACGGGTGTCCATGATATCGGCAAGCACCGCATCCACGTTGCTGTCCGCCGACGGGACATCTTGAATGGTGTCGAGGATATCCACGGTCACTTCATCGGCGGCTTCGGGCGCCTGAGTGACATCGGGAATATTATCCGAAACAACGGTGCCGCCGTCAATCACGATAACGCGGCGGTGGAACGCCTGCACCAGATCGTGTTCATGCGTAACCACCAGCACGGTCGTGCCGCGACGATTGATCTCGGTGAGCAGTTCCATGATCTCATAGGACATCTCGGGGTCGATATTACCCGTCGGCTCGTCCGCAATGATGAGCGAAGGGTTGTTGACCAGTGCACGCGCCAGGCTGACGCGCTGTTGCTCACCGCCCGACAGCTCCTGCGGGAAGTTGCGCGCTTTGTTTTGCAGACCGACCAGACCGAGAATATACGGCACACGCTTGCGTACCTCACGCTTGGAAGCGCCGGTCACGCGCATGGCAAATGCCACATTATCAAACACATTCATGGTTTGGATCAGACGGAAATCTTGGAACACAATACCCATGGTGCGGCGCAGATAGGGGATCTCGCGGCGCTTGAGCTTGGAGAGCTTATAACCGTTGACGATCACTTCGCCCGCGTTGGGCACCTCCTCGCGCATGATCAGCTTGAGGAAGGTGGATTTACCGGCACCCGATGCGCCGACGATAAACACAAAGTCGCCTTTGGCGATATTGATGTTGACATCTTTGAGCGCTTTCGTGCCGTTATCGTACGTTTTATGTACTCCTCTGAATTCGATCAAAGAAATACACCTCCTTTTCGATATTGACGCAGCGGAAGGTTACAAATCGGCAATATTTGCCGTTTCCGCTATGAAAAAACAAGAGCGGGGCAGTGGGCAAAACCCGCCGCCTCGCAAGCTTGTGTTTAATACTTGACAGGGTTTGCCTGAAGATACTTTTTGACCATGAGTGCCACTTTAAATACAATGGCGTCGTCGAACTAACGCAGGTCAAGACCGGTCAGGCGCTTGATTTTCTCGAGACGGTAAACAAGCGTGTTGCGGTGCACGAACAGCTTGCGGGAGGTCTCGGAAACATTCAGGTTGTTTTCAAAGAATTTCTGGATCGTGAAGAGGGTTTCTTGATCGAGCGCATCGATCGAGCTCTTCTTAAACACCTCGCGCAGGAACATCTCACACAGGGTGGTGGGCAGCTGATAAATCAGACGGGCGATGCCGAGGTTGTCATAGCTGCAGATGGTCTTTTCGGTGTCAAACACCTTACCGACCTCCAGCGCAACCTGTGCTTCCTTGAAGGAGCGCGCCAGATCCTTGATACCCTCGACAACCGTACCGATACCGACGGTAGCGGGCGTGTAGAACTCGCTGCCGAGCGTATCGACGATCGAACGCGCCAGCTTCTCGAGATCGGACGAGCCGATCGTCGATTTCACTTCTTTGACAAGCGCGATGTCGTTTTCGTTGATATTGATAACAAAGTCCTTCGCTTTATCGGGGAACAGGTTCTGCACCACATCAAAGGTGGAGATATCGGTGCGACCCGACACGCGAATAAGCAGCACGACACGGCTGACATCGTTATTGAAATGCAGTTCGCGCGCTTTCAGGTAAATATCGCCGGGCAAAATATTGTCGAGAATGATGTTCTTGACAAAATTACCGCGATCGTATTTCTCGTCATAATATTGCTTGATGCTCGACAACGAAACCGCAAGGAGCGATGCAAACTTTTCCGCTTGCTCGTCAGCGCCGCCGACAAACAAAATGTATTCGCTGCCTTGGCGCGAGCCGAACGGCTTATAGGTATATTCGTCGACAACAAACGACTCGGTCGCGTGGAACGAATCGGCGTTGATTGCGGTGCTGATCTCGCCGATGCGGCCAAGATCGCTGCAGGCAACGATAGCGGAGGTTTCGTCGATCACACCGATCGTGCGATCGATCGCGTCGCGCATTTGATGGACGACGCCTTGGAATAATCTGTTCGACATGGTTGCAATCTCCTTACATTGTGGATTTCCTTTTGCCAAAAACAGAGTTTAAGCAGAATAAGCGGAAGTGCGGGGTAGGCCCACAATATTCCTAAGTATCATTATACACAATTCCACGGAAAATTTCAAGGCAAAATGCCGAATTTCGAGCAAAAAACCCTCTCAGTATTGTAACTTTCACAATTTCGAAACAACTTTTTGGTAGAAAACGGAAAAATTCGCGCAAAAAAATGTCCCTGCCACACGGCAGGGACATTTTTGAATGCTTATTAGTTGCAGATCGTCTGCTCGGTGTCTTTGTCGAACAGGTGGATCTTGTCGTTGCCCAGCGCGATGGAAACATCGGTATCGCCGGGGCGCGCGGTGGAGGTGGGCTCCACGCGAGCGGTGAAGTTGAAGGTGTTGACATCCAGATACAGGAAGGTCTCCGCACCCATCAGCTCGGTAACTTCGACCTTCGCAGGCACGATGCAATCCTTGTACTCCTCGAGGAGACGGGGCTCGTCGTGGACATCCTCAGGACGAATACCCATAACGACTTCTTTGTCAACATACGCATCCAGAGCGCCGTTGGCGTTCTTGGAAGCGGGCAGCGGGATCTGATACTTGATCTCGCGCTTGGTCTTGGTAGCCTCGGTGCCGAACTCGACATAGAAGGTGTCGTCCTTCTTGATGAGCTTCGCATCGATGAAGTTCATCTGCGGGCTGCCGATGAAGCCGGCAACGAACATGTTGCAGGGCTTGTCATACAGATATTGGGGAGTGTTGACCTGCTGGATCAGACCGTCCTTCATAACCACGATGCGATCGCCCATGGTCATAGCTTCGGTCTGGTCGTGGGTAACATAAATGAAGGTGGTGCCCAGCTTCTGGTGGAGCTTGGAGATCTCCGTACGCATCTGCGCACGCAGCTTAGCATCCAAGTTGGAAAGCGGCTCGGCAAGCAAGAAGACCTTCGGCTCACGGACGATAGCACGACCCAGAGCAACACGCTGACGCTGACCACCGGAGAGAGCCTTCGGCTTACGGTCGAGCAGGTGAGCGATATCGAGGATGCGAGCAGCCTCTTCAACGCGGCGTTTGATCTCGTCTTTCGGAGTCTTGCGCAGCTTCAGGCCGAACGCCATGTTCTCAAACACGGTCATGTGGGGATACAGAGCATAGTTCTGGAACACCATCGCGATGTCACGGTCTTTCGGAGCAACCGCGTTCACGAGGCGATCGCCGATGTGCAGTTCGCCTTCGGAGATCTCTTCCAGACCCGCGATCATACGCAGGGTGGTGGATTTACCGCAACCGGAGGGGCCGACCAGGATGATGAATTCCTTGTCTTTGATTTCAAGGTTGAAATCGGAGACCGCGGTCACGCCGCCGGGATAGCGCTTATAAATGTTTTTCAGAGACAAGCTTGCCATGTAACAAACCTCCTAAAATGGACACTTCGTGTGCTGTCCTGGAGACAGATGCACTAAGTGTTTTAATATCGTGTATATACTATACCAGATTTTTCGCAGAATAACCATACTTGGAATTTACAAACTTTTGCAGCGAAGTTTATTTAAAACAACTAAAAAATTGCGATTATTCCCAATTTCCGTCCGAAAAAACCGTCATTACTTCGGTTTCGGTGAGCATTTTGCTGTCACCCGCCGCTAAAGCGGGATCGAGAGCAAGCCCACCCATCGACAGCCGATGCAGTGCTTCGACATGCAATCCGCATGCGGCAAACATCCGCTTAACTTGGTGATATTTCCCTTCATGCAGTGTGACGAGCGCCTGACAGTCGTCCAGCGGTTGACAATCAGCGGGTTTGCACACATCGCCGTTGGCAAGCGTGATGCCTGCGGCGAACGCGGCGCAAGCCTCGTCGCTTACGGGCGCATCCAGTGTGACAAGATAGCGCTTGTGTACATGCTTCTTCGGTGCGAGCATGCGGTGCGCAAAGTCGCCGTCATCGGTGATGAGCACCATGCCTGTGGTATCTTTGTCCAATCGTCCCGCAGGGAACAGCTCCCGCGTGCGCATGGCGGCGGGTAATAAATCGATTACCGTGCGCTCGTGCGGGTCGTTTGACACGCAAATCACATCGGCGGGCTTATTTAACATTATATATATGTGTTTAAAAAATGTCACAGCTTGTCCGTCCAAGGTGACAGCGGCGGTTGCCGCGTCAAATTTTTCGGCACTGTTTTTACAAACCGTTCCGTTCACGGTCACGCGCCCGCGGCGCACCGCGTCGGTTGCCTCGCGGCGGCTGAGCCCCGTGTGGGCGGTGAGAAATTTATCCAGGCGTTCCAAAAGGGAACACATCCTTTCTTACGGTGTTGTCGCTGTCGACGGTCCTTCCGATTTGACGAGCGGGGCGATCGCTTGCCCATCCTCGGTGGTGATATCCCCGCCGACGATGGCACCGTCAAATACATACAGATGCACCTGCGCAGGTGTCCCCGACGGATGCTCGGCAAGCGCATAGGTGCGCAACTTAAGCCGCTGCCCGCGGTAACCGCTCAAATCAAATCCCGCTTGCTGCTGCAAGGCGTTATATGTGTTGAGACTTTCGTCAAACTCGTCGGGCAGCCGAATTTCGCGCACGGTCACAGCGGGCAACTCCGCCGTGTAACCGAGGCTTTTGATATACGCCGCACATGCTGCATCGTCCGCGCCCGATGGTGCGGTGGAGGCGATCATTGTTCGCTCGGCGGGAAAGCACAGCGAGGCAATCAGGATCGCCGCGATGAGCGCGATGCAGAAAATCAAAGAAATCATGCGACTTTTGGTGGCTTTCATGGATACGACGAACATAGGCGGCAAACCCCGTTTCTGAATAGGTAATGTTACGCTATTCTATGCGGTGCTTGTCAAAAATATGCTTACGGGGTGATGAGTGCTTCGGTCATGACCTTGCCGCGCGGATAGGGCGTGGGCAAAAAGAGGGCATACAGATCTGCCGCGCGACATTCCAGATCAAACACACGCTTGGCGCGTTCGTCGAGCGAGTCGATTTGCGACACGCGGGTGACGATCGGCAACGTCGCATTCTTTTCTTTGGCGGCGCGCAGGATCTCCTTGCCCGCGGCATTGGCGCCCAGTACATGAATATACGGCGGCAACCCGTCGGCAAGCGACGCGTCGACCCGCAGGAAGGCGTTGTAAATCAAGCGCTGCAGCCGTGTGCGCACATAACGCTTGGTTTTGGCAAGCTCAATGAGCGAGGACAGATCGCTCGCTTCACGGATCGCTTTGTATAACCGATTATCCAGTCCTTCGCTGACAGCGGGCAAGCGCGAAAGTTGCTCTGCTGATAACGAGCGCAGCACGGCAAGCACCGCGCGTTCTCCAAGCTCCTCGCGCGAGGGGCACAGACCGTTCGCTGCCGCCTCGGTAAGGGTGCGGCACACCTCGTGCGGCACGAACGGCGCCAGATTGTTGATGCGTCCCGAGCGCACGACCTCGCGCAGATACGACGCCGATGCCATGCCGCCGATGGGGGAGAGCGCATCGTGCTCTACGCCCATGCGCGATACGGTGAACGGTTCGATTGCACTGTCAAGTTCGCGCAAGGCGCGGATATATTC
>JAZURB010000185.1:0-4017 GCA_045605945.1 Acutalibacteraceae bacterium | reverse complement strand
ACTCCTTGGCCCACAGAACGACATGGCTACGCTCCGACTTGGTGACGATGGTAACATCGCCGCCCTGAGCCGCATACGCGTCGCGCCAGATCAAAGTCGCCAGATACTGAGCGAACGGATCATCTTCGTTGTTGTTGGACTCCAAATACGCCCAGTCGATGCTCATCATAACCGACACGGTCGCGTTGTCCAGTTCGGGCAGCATGATGCCGTCGCTGTACTCACCGTTAGCCATGATGGAGAAGTAGTTGGCGTCCACTTCCGGAAGCTTGTCGTTATTGCTACCGTCGCAAGCCGTCAGAGCCAGCAACATCACAAGAGACAATGCAACACACAATACTTTTTTCAAGGTGGTCACTCTCCTTTTTTTATTTACTTTCTAAAGGCTTCGCCTTATAAAAGTCCGGTATACTTTACCGCCTCTTCGGCGGGTAGAGCCTGATAATCCGCGGGGGAAATGCCCACCGCTTTTTTGAAGCTGTTGGAAAACGATTGCACCGACTTGTAATTAAAGCGGGCGGCGATCTGCGTCACATTCATGCGACCCGAACGCAACAGCCATTTCGCTTCCTCCATCTTTTTACCTATTATATAGGAGCCGATGGTCGTGCCTGTCTTTTCCTTAAACATATGCGCCAGATACGTGTAACTGTACCCGAGCGTCGCAGACAGCGCGCGAATGTCATCGATATCGCGATAATGCTGATCGATGTAGCGCACCACCGCATACACCGCACTGCCCATACGGGACTCGCCCGTTGCCATAAAGTAGGCGGGATTTTCGGTGTGGGTGCGGTAGACCTGCAGGATCAAGCGTTCCACAAGCGCGCCGACCATCACAAGGTAATAGTCGCGTTTGACGCGAAATTCGTCGAGAATTTGCACAAACTGCTCGAGCAGATCTTTGCAACACAGCAGATCCTTGCGGTTCCACGAGCGATAAAACCGCTCGAGCCCGGGCTCCTGTGTCCCCGTGAATAAAAATCCGATATAGCAATAGCGAAGCGCGACCCCCTGATCCGCGCGGATCTCGTGAGTCTGCCCCGGGATGTTGATATACACTTGATTTTCTTCCACTTGACACGCTTGCCCGTCGGTGATGACGGTGCCTTTTCCCGAAACGATATAGGTGATTTCAAACACCGCTTGGCGATGTTTCTCCACCTCGTAGCCCGACTCACAGTACAATTCCCCGATTTGGTGCAATTCGACGAAGCGAAACCGAATCGGGTCAGAGAAGTAACTGTTGTCGTCCTCATATCGTTTGCCGAAATTCAGACAATTTGACATACTTTTACGCCTTTCCCGTGTGAATTTCGGGCAAAATCCGTAAGAAGTCGCAGAAATAGGGACAATAAGACACTCTACCATTCAATATGATATACGGATTTGCCATTTTGTACAATATCAAAATTTGTTCATTCTGTTAATCAAAAATGTTCTAACCGTGAAGTTTTTGTAATTTTTCCGACGGTTATGTGCGCTTTCTCTATAATTCTATGTTGATATTTAGTGAATATGCCGAATTTGGCATTATTCCTCGGAAGCGCTTTCGGGAGCACCTTCTTCGGACTCTTCATTTTTTCGGTCATTTTTACCACGGACCGCCAACGCGACCGCAATCGCCGCAGCACCCACGATCACCGCGCCGATAACCGGCAACAGATAGACAAACGGGAAACTGCCGCTCGTTTGAACAATTAACACGCCGTTGCCGACAGGGCGTTCCTCCGACGGGGTGTTGACAACCTCCAACGCGCCGTCACCGTCGGCAACCGCTATCGCGGTCGATCCGCCGCCGTCGAGCAGGATCGCATATTCGCAGCCAAGCTCATACGCCATGTAATCCGCCATCTCGTTGGCAGTCATGCCCGCCGCTTCGTCCGAGCGACCGTCCGCCGTAGCAAGAACAATGTCGCCGTTCTTTTTCACGCCGAGCGCCGAACGCGGTTGCGGGTCTTTAAACACGCCGAGTTTATAGTCATAAGGCAACGCCTCGCCGTCCTCGACGATCGTCATATTGCCGCCGACCGCAAAGGTCACATCGTTCCACGCAGGATCCGCAAATTCAAACGAAATCGAGATCGGGTCGCCCTCGGCAACATGCGCAAGCTCCTGCAAGCGCAGGATGTGCGCCGAGATCACCACGGTGCCTTCTTCCAGCAGCGAATTGCCTTCGCGACTCACGCCGATCACGGTACCGTTGATCACCGAGCCCGCCTTCACCTCGCCTTCCTCCACCTGCACGATCAGCTCCACGCCCAGCGTGTCGGTTCGGGTGCTTTCGCCGTAAGCGGGTGTATACAGCACGATTTGCTCGCCGTCCCACTGTTCGCGGGTGCGGTTGATGCGATCGAGCATAACGGTATCCTCGCCCACCGTAAACTGCATATACAAATCGGGGTTTTCGCCGACCAGCACATCGCCGTCGTCGGTGATGCCCAGTGCATGGAAGTAATATTCATCCGCATCGTACGCAGGAACGGGACTGGTAATGATTTCGCCGTTCGAAATCGACATGCCGAGCGGAATGCCTGTTTTAAAGGAGAAATGGTCGCCGTTGACCGCCGCGACCACCGCCGCGTCCGAGCCGTCGATCGGGGTCATATCGCCAACAAGTGCCCTGCCGTAAACATCCGTGCCGATCGCCGGTGCAAAGCTGTTGCCGTCCGCCGTGACGGTCACGAGTTGTTGGGGTGCGCCGTCGATATCCGCGACGCTTTCGGTAACCGTTAAACCGCGAATCGGCTCGTAGGAATCAACCTCTTCCAAATTCTGAAGCGGCGAAGCTGCCGCCGCCGTTACCGCCAGCATAGCCGTTGTCACTGCCGCGCCAACCGCTGTGCGCACCCATCGTTTCATCGTTTTTGCTCCTTTGCGTCAGTTTGACTATTTGTTAATCTATTATAACATTTTACTAAAAAAATTACAACCCCTCCCGCGTATTTTATTCTGTTTTTGTGCAATATTTCCATATTTTTTCGCTGCGTTCGAATTTTTGCCACAGGTCTTGTGGCACGATGCGGCAAAAACACAAAATATAGGTACATTTGGCAATCGCTTTCGAAAAACCGCGAAAAAATCCGTCAAAATGCATGTTGCGGTGTGGTTGGTGCACGTTTGTAGGGAACGGATTTATCCGTTCCGTTTTACGCGGAAGCGTTGGCGTCATATTGAGCGGAGCAACCGTCAGGTTGCGCAGTCGAAGTATCCCCTGCGTCTGTTCGGGAGACCCATTCGACTACGGTTCATCCGCGTTATACTGAGCGAAGCACGCTTTGCGTGCGAAGTCGAATGTATCTCGGATGAACCTTCGCTCAGGGTGACGCATACCACAGGCGCGCTCAGCGCGCCCCTACGCGGGTTGGCTCGCGTCATCCTGCAGCCACCGCACAAAAAACCGCCCTGCGCGGGATGCACAGGGCGGCTTCGATAACAACTTATTTCGCAAAATCGACCGCGCGGTTTTCGCGGATGAGATTGACCTTGATTTGACCGGGATAATCCATGTTCTCCTCGATCTTCTTGGCGATATCGCGAGCCAGCAGCGTCATCTGATCGTCGCTGACCACTTCGGGCTTCACGATGATACGCACCTCACGACCCGCTTGGATCGCGAACGAACGCTCAACGCCGCCGAAATCGTTGCACAGCTCTTCGAGCTTCTCAAGACGCTTGATATAGTTCTCGAGATTCTCGCGACGAGCACCGGGACGCGCCGCCGAGATGGCGTCGGCCGCCTGCACAAGGCAAGCCACGACCGTCTGAGCCTCGACATCGCCGTGGTGGGCTTGAATCGCATGCACGACCGCTTCGCTCTCTTTGTACTTGCGCGCCACATCGACGCCGATCTCCACATGGGAGCCTTCGACCTCGTGGTCGATTGCCTTGCCGATATCGTGGAAAAGTCCGATACGTTTTGCTTTCTGTTCATCGAGACCGAGTTCAGCGGCAATCATACCCATGAAGTAAGCGGTTTCGAGAGAGTGTTTGAGAACATTTTGAGAGAAGCTGTAA
>JAZURB010000184.1:0-12708 GCA_045605945.1 Acutalibacteraceae bacterium | reverse complement strand
TCGCGGCGGATCTGCAGCAGCTCGCTGAGTTGTTGCTCGGAAAGCTCCTCCTGCAGGGCGTTCGGGGTTTTCTCGCTCATAGTTTTCAGCCTCACTTATTTGGAAATCTTCATAATTTTATACTTCACGGTACCGAGGGGGATCTCCACCTCAACAACGGAGTTGACCTTCTTACCGAGCAGCGCTTTGCCGATCGGCGATTCGTCGGAAATGAGGCCCTCAAACGGATCCGCTTCGGTCACACCCACAATGCGGTATTCCGCAGTGGAGTTATCCGCCATATCCTTGATTTTGACGGAAAGACCCACGCGCACGACATCGTTCGCAAGCGCAGAAGCGTCAACCAGCGACACGTTCTTGAGTTGCTCCTCGAGCTCGGCAATACGCGCTTCGGTGATCGCTTGTTCGTTCTTCGCCTCGTCATATTCGCTGTTCTCGGAAAGGTCGCCGAACGACTTTGCCGTTTTGATCATTTCGGTGATTTCTTTGCGTCGTACGGTTTTGAGGAATTCGAGTTCCTCTTCCAGTTTTTTAAGGCCTTCTTCGGTTACGAAAATTTCTTTCGCCATGATCGGTCATCCTTTCAATATGATTTATAAATACTGCCTTTTGCCAATGTATTACGGGGCAACCGTCAGCAAACGGTGTAAATCCCCCATTCGTAGTGCAGGCAAGTGCCCTCGTCGGTCTCGAACGGCAACAGCGCACGAGCGACAAGCAGATCCTCCGTCGAATCGATATCGGTGCGGCGCAAATGCGCATAATCGCCGTCAATACGCGTGACAATATAGTCAAACGGACCCATGACACTTCCCCCTTTTACACATACACTGGTACAGTATAACAGATTGCTGCGCGTTTTTCAAGTGTTTCTTGGTGTGAAAATACCCCGCAAACGCGATTTTCGTTTGCGGGGTATCCATTTACGGATTATTTCCAGACGATAAAGTGATAGCTGTCAAGAATCTCGAAGAATTTTGCCAACCGCTCGTACAGCGGATGCGCCGCTTCGCCGAAACGCTCGTCCACCAACTCGCCGATCGCGATAATGTCCTTCTCGCCGTCAATCAACGGCCAGATAAAGCTGCCGTTTTCATCGAGATGCACATGCGTAAAACGCGGGCGACCGAACAGCTTTTGCACAAGGCGGTTGACCCAACCCGTATTCTCAATATCCAAGGTAACGATACCGTTTTCGTCGGTCGTCCACAGAATATCGGGGTGGCGCGCAGGTTTGCGCTCCAGATAGTTTTCACCGGTCGTCTCTTTGGCTTTTTTCATGCTTACACCTTTTTACGCTTTTTCCACAGCGAGAACGCCAGCACGGTGCAGATGATGATCGCGAACAGCACCAGACCGCCGATATCCGACACCATGGCGGGAATGCCGAACTTCTCATACATACCCGACAGATCGAACACGGTATCCACACCAAAGACCGCAAGCAGCGCCAGCACGATGCCGACGAGGCCTTCGCCCGCGATCATACCCGAGCAGAACAGGATGCCGTCGTTGGTGATAGCCTTCTTCTCCTCTTCGGGGCGCTTGATCTTGTCAACCAGCAAGCGGAGCAGACCGCCGACCATGATGCACGCGTTAAGCTGCACAGGCAGGTAGATACCGATCGCAAACGGCAGCACGGGAATGCCGATAACTTCGACAACAACCGCGATGCACACGCCGATCAGCACCAGACCCCACGGCAGATCGCCGCCCATAACGCCTTCGATGATCAGTTTCATCAGCGTTGCCTGGGGAGCCGCCAGCTCTTCCGAGCCGAAGCCCCATGCGCTGTCCAGCAGATAGAGCGTGCCGCCGATTGCCAGTGCCGCTGCCGCAACACCGATCAGCTCACCGATTTGTTGCTTTTTGGGCGTTGCGCCGAGCAGATAACCGGTCTTGAGGTCTTGCGAGGTATCGCCCGCGATTGCGGAGACGATGCAGATAATCGAGCCGATCGCGATAGCGCTGCGCATACCGGGAGCGCCGCTCTCACCCGTCAATTTCAAAATCAAGGTAGCGATCAACAGCGTCGCAATCGACATACCCGAAACGGGGTTGTTACTGCTGCCGACCAAACCAACCATGCGCGAGGACACGGTCGCAAAGAAGAAACCGAAGATGACCACGATGATCGCGCCGATGAGCGACACGGGGATCGCGGGAACAAGCCACACGGCAAGCGTCAGCACACCGATCGCGATAAGCACGATCGCCATATTGATATCCTGCTCGGTGCGGGCTTTCGATTTCGCGCCGCCCGCGCTCATGCTCTTCATCGCACCCGTGAAGGTTTTGGCGATAAGAGGCAGCGATTTGATCAGGCTGATAATGCCGCCTGCCGCCAGTGCACCGGCACCGATGTAGCGGATATAGGTGCTCCAGATGCCCGAAGCGCCGTCAGCAGCAAAGATTTCGCCGATCGGCGCCGTGCCGGGATACATCACCAGATCCGAGCCGAACAGCAGGATCGCAGGGATGAGCACCATCCAGCTGAGCAGACCGCCCGCAAACATATACGACGAAATGCGCGGACCGCAGATGAAACCGACCGACATAACGGCGGGATAGATCTGCGTGCCGATGGCGCCTTTGAAGTTCGCGCCTTTGAAGGTGGCGGTGATCTCACCCGACACGACCTTCAAGCCGTCAATGATAAACTTAAACAAAGCAGCAAAGCCCATGCCTGCGAACACGGTGGACGCATTGGCGCCGCCCTTTTCGCCCGCAAGCAAAACCTCAGCGCACGCAGCGCCTTCGGGATACGGCAGAATACCGTGCTCCTTCACGATGAGCGCGTTGCGCAGCGGCACCATAAAGAACACGCCGAGCAGACCGCCGATCAAGGCGATGAGCGTGATCTCCAGCAGGTTGGGTTTATCCATCTTGCCTTCCGCCGCCCACAGGAACAGCGCGGGGAGCGTGAAGATCGCACCCGCTGCAAGCGATTCGCCCGCGGAGCCGATCGTTTGCACGATGTTGCTTTCCAAAATCGAGTTTTTGCGCATGATGATGCGGATGACACCCATAGCGATAACCGCCGCAGGGATCGAAGCCGACACCGTCATACCGACGCGAAGGCCGAGATAGGCATTCGCAGCGCCAAAGATGACTGCGAGAAGAACACCCATGATGATCGAGGTAACGGTGATCTCAGGAGTGATCTTTTCCGCAGGCACATACGGCTTAAATGCGGTTTTGTTGTCCATGTCTTTCTCCTTACCGCTGTCACTTTTGCACAGTAACAGCATAAATTTCATGTCATTATAACACATTCTTCGCACTTTGGCAACATTATCGGCAGTTTTTCAGCAGTTTTTTCAACAAACGATAGGTGCGTGCCGTTGAAGAAACGGAAAGGCGCTCGTTCACGGTATGCACATCGGCAAGCGACGGACCGATCGCGATGCAATCGAGCCCCTCAATGCGCGATGCAAACAGCCCGCATTCGAGTCCCGCATGGATCGCTTCCACCTTCGGCTCCACACCGTGTTGCGCTTTATAGCACTGCTTATACATGTCTTGCAGCACCGAATCCGTTTTGAATTCCCACGGCGGGTAATGCCCGAACACGGTGGGCGCGCAACCGAATGCCTCGGCAAAGGCGATCATGCGCTCTTCGAGAAATTCCAGACCCGACTGCTTGTTGCTGCGCAGCGCAAAATGCAGCAGCACCTCGTTGCCGTTTGTTTGCAAAACACCGAGGTTGAGCGAGGTTTCGACAAGCCCGTCAATATCGGCGCTCATTTCCATTACGCTGTTGGGGGCGCACACCAGCGCGCGCATCAGCTTAGCGGTTGTCGCCTCATCAAAACCGTCGAGCGTTCCGCTCTCCCCTTCCGTGACCATAAACGAGAAGGTCGGCTCGCGCGAAGCGATTTCCGCCTTGACAAGCGTCAGATATTCGCGCGCTTCGCGGCAGAATGCCACCGCATCCTTCACACACAAACGCATCACGCAACGATTCGGAATGGCGTTGGCTTTGTCGCCGCCGTCGATCGAAAGCACCGACAGCGGATGATCGCGCAGCATACGATTGAGAAAGCGCCCCGCGAGCACATCGGCATTAACGCGACCTTTATGAATCTCCACACCCGAGTGGCCGCCTTTGAGACCGCGCAGCGTGACGGTGACTTCCGTACCGACGCGCGGCTCGCGCACGCCGACAACCGTCATTTGTAAATCGCTGCCGCCCGCGCAGGACACGGTGAGCGTATCGTCCTCTTCGGCGTCCAGATTGATCATGCGGCGACCTTTAAGGATACTCATATCCAATTTGCCTGCACCGATCATGCCGATCTCCTCATCGGTGGTGAACACCGCCTCCAGCGGCGGATGCGGTATCGTATCGCTGTCGAGAACAGCAAGCACCATAGCAACGGCAATGCCGTTATCCGCGCCGAGGGTCGTGCCTTTCGCTTTAACAAAATCACCGTCGACATACAGTTCAAGTCCGTCTTTCATAAAATCGAACGAACTGCCTGCTTCCTTTTGACACACCATATCGAGATGCCCCTGCAGAATAATCGGCTCGGCTTGTTCATACCCCGGTGTGGCGGGTTTAAAAATCACGACATTATCCGCGTGATCACGCACCACGCGCAGCCCGCGCTGCTCAGCAAACGCCACGCAATAATCCGCGATCGCTTTCATATTTCCCGAACCGTGCGGAATGGCACAGATTTCCTCAAAGTAACGAAACACCCGCGTCGGTTCTTCATACATCAACACAGACATCGTGTTCCCTCCTCAAAACATTTTTATATAGTATACCACGAAATCCGCCGCAGTGCAAGCCGCACGCCAAAAGCCGCGTCGGTTCGACGGCGTTTGCACGATCGTTCATAAAATTCTTTAAAAACATTCAATTTGCTGTCACGGTTTGTTCAACAATTCACGCGCAGCATGATGTATACTGTAATCACAGCGAAAAATCATACAATTTACCTTGCTTTCTCCTCGCCATTTGCCTTGCAAATGGTATTTCTCCTCATTTTCTTCTCAAAAGCAATGAAGCACTGTCGACTGTCGGCGGTGCTTCATTGCTTTTTTTCTTGCAAATCGAACTCGTGAGTGGTATACTGAAATTACCGAAAATATTTTCAACAAGGAGGCCTCCTTATGAAAAAACGATCCGTTCTTTCCCTGCTGCTTTGCGCTGTATTGTTGTTTTGCTGCTTCGGTATGACCGGCTGCGGCGATGACAGCGATGTGCTCGACGGCAAGACGCTCATCACCTACGGTGACAGCTTGACCGCATTCGGCACTTGGCCGTTGTCTATTGCGGAAAATTGCAATATGTATCTGTTTAACGGTGCAACAGGCGGCATCAACACCAAAGAAGCTCTCGCCCGCTTTGACAAGTACGTCCTCTCCCGCGAGCCCGATTTCGTGACGCTGTGCTTCGGCATGAACGATCTGCTGATGCAGGCGCGCAATGTGCCGCAGGTCACGCCCGATCAGTTTAAAGAAAACATGCAAACGATGTGTGAGCAGATCACCGAGATCGGCGCAACCCCCATTCTGCTGACCAGCAGCTATATGGATGAGAATAAGTTCTTCTCCTCGCAAGGACAGAAAACCACCAACTATACCGACAAAGGCGGCCCGCTCGCGTGGCTCGACGAATACAACGAGAAAGTGCGCGAGCTTGCCGAAGAGGGCGGTTATCACTTGGTGGATATCCGCGCAGCATGCGATGAATACACGCCGACGCAGCTGCTCGCAGCAGACGGTATCCATCTGGGCGAAATGGGCAACGAGCTGTATGCCGAAGAGATTTCCGCCTATCTGCTGGAAAACTTCAAAACCGACAAGCGTGCCGAGAAGATTACCACACGCTTCCCCTACATCGCTTCCCCCGAAGAGCCTGCGGTGACCGATATCATCTCGTATGATCCCGCTATGTGGGACACCGCTGTTCCCGGCGAAATGACCTTTGAGCAGGACGCGGACGGCGCCATCGTGATCGCCAACACCAACGGCAAATGGCCTGCCGCCGAATATGCCGCAACCGAGTCGGTGCTGGTGCCGCTGGAAGGTACGGAGCTTGTTTACGATTTCTCCACCGCTAATGTCAAAACCAGCATCCTGCTGTTCTTCGGCGGTGCCACGCCGTTTGCTCCCACCGAAGGAAAATACATCGTTATCAATGATAAGCTCGGCGTGAAGCAAGAGCCTGCCACGGGCGATATCATGAACGGTCAAAATGTGAAAGGTGCAGTTAAGCTGACCGACCTGAACATCCCCGAAACTGCGCTCGACGAGAACGGCAATGTGCTCATCTCGGGCGTGAAGGTGTTCGCGGCGGGTGCCTATCAACAACCTGTCACCATTCGCCAACTGGCAGTATCCACCACGGGAGCTCCCGTCGAAGGCTGATGAAATAAAAGCTAACAAAAGATGCCCTCGCTTGAGGGCGGCTTTTTTATGTTAAAATATGGTAATGCCGCGGTCGTTTTGCGGCGGCGCAACAGCGAGCAGGCAATCGCTGCCAATCACTGCGCCCGCGCTTTCCAACGCCGTTTGCGATACGCGATGCGCCAAAGCGGGATCGTTGTTTTCTTTGGATAAATGGGACAACATGAAGCGGGTCGTACCGCTTTGCAGCAGCGATGGCAGCAGCGATGCACACGCTTCATTGGAAAGATGCCCGCCGCGACCAAGCACACGGCGCTTGAGCGCATACGGATACGGGCCGCATTCCAGCATACCCACATCGTGATTGGACTCGATATGCACCAGATCACAGCCCGCGATCGCCTTGGCGACACTGTCGGTCAAATACCCCATATCGGTGGCGACGGCGGCGGTGCGTTCGTCGGGGAATGCGATACGATAACCGCAGCTTTCGACGCTGTCGTGCGGGGTGGCGAAAGCCGACACGGTCATACCCGCCGCTTCGACTGCACCGTCCATAATGCACACTTGCGCGCCCGAAGGCAACGCATCCTTTTCAATGAGTGCATCGAGTGTGCCACGCGTTGCGTACACCGGCATCGGGAATTGTTTGAGCAGCACCTTGAGTCCTGCGATATGGTCGCTATGCTCATGCGTGATAAAGATCGCTTTGAGCGATGCGGGATCCACCCCGCGCGCCGTCAATGCTTCGCGGATGCGTTTGGCGGAAACACCCGCATCCACCAGAATGCCGCCCGCAGGCGAGGCAAGATAGGTGCAGTTACCGCTGCTGCCGCTGAACAGTGAACAATATTTTGCCATGGCGACATCCTCCTTTCATGATACATAAAAACAGGACGAACGGGTTCACCGTCCGTCCTGTTGTCGGATTCGAATTATTGCGCCTGCGGGATCGAGGCAGGAACATAGATACGCTCAATGTCCGCGCCGAGCGCTTGCAGTTTTTCAACAATGTCCTCGTAACCGCGCTCGATAAAGCGAATATCGTCGATCGTGCTTTCGCCTTGCGCACACAGCGCCGCGATCACGAGCGCCGCGCCCGCGCGAAGGTCGCTTGCACGAACGGGAGCACCCGTCAGCTTTTCAACGCCTTGGAACACTGCGGTGTTGCCGTTGACCTGCACATCCGCGCCCATACGACGCAATTCGCCGATATACTTAAAGCGGTTATCCCAGATATTTTCGGTCAAGAAGCTCGTACCTTGCGCAATCGACAGCAACACGGCAATCTGCGGCTGCATATCGGTCGGGAAGCCGGGATGCGGCATGGTTTTCACCGTGCAACGACGCAGCGGCTTATCGCACGAAACGCGCACCGCATCGTCATCTTCCAGCTCTTCAACGGTGGCACCCATTTCTTCGAGCTTCGCGGTGATCGATTCGAGGTGCTTCGGGATGACGCCGCGGATGAGCACATTGCCGCCCGTGGCAGCCGCAGCCGCCATATAGGTACCCGCTTCAATTTGATCGGGAATGATGGAATAGTTTGCGCCGCGCAGATATTCCACACCGCGAATTTTGATCACATCCGTACCCGCGCCGCGCACATCCGCGCCCATGGCGTTGAGGAAGTTGGCAAGATCCACAATGTGCGGCTCTTTGGCGGCGTTTTCGATGACGGTCAAACCTCTGGCGCGAACTGCCGCCAGCATGATATTCACCGTTGCACCGACGGACACCTGATCCAGGTACACCGAGTTGCCGGTGAGACGCTCCGCCTTGACCTCGATCATACCGTTATCGAGCGCATCGGGAACCTCCGCACCGAGCGCACGGAAGCCTTTGAGATGCAGGTCGATCGGGCGCACGCCAAAGTTACAGCCGCCCGGCATCGAGCTGCGCGCCACGCCGAAACGGCCGAGCAACGCGCCCAGATAATAATACGAGCCGCGCATACGTTGCGACAGATCGTGCGGGACAACATGCGTAATCAAATGCGAGGGATCGATCTCCACGGTATGCGAGTCGATCACACGGACATCCGCGCCGAGCGCAGACAATATATCAAGCGAGATAGAAACATCGGAAACATTCGGGATATTTTCAATGCAGCAGACTTCTTCGGTCAACACCACAGCCGCCAAAATCGGCAAAACCGCGTTCTTCGCGCCGCCGATATCGACCGTGCCGATCAGGGGTCTGCCGCCGATAATGCGATATTTTTCCAAGAGTCGGTCACCCTCCCCCTTATATTCAGTATTCCTATTATACCACAACATAGGAAAATTTCAAGACCTTTCCACCCAATATATTGCATAATTTTAAACAATCGCCGCTCTATTGACATATTTACCGAAATACGCTATCATTGATCTGTTCGTTTTAGTATGTATGAATAAAGGAGAGAACATCTGTGATCATCGCAACCACTTATCAAGCAGGACAAATTTTCCAACATTTCGGGCATACCGCTCAATTTAAGTTCTATACCGTTGAAGAAGGCGTCGTCACTTCTATGACCGTTGCGGACACCAACGGCAGCGGTCACGGTGCACTCGCGGGATTTTTAGCAGCCAATCATGTCGATGTGCTCATTTGCGGCGGCATCGGCGGCGGTGCACAAGCAGCACTCGCCGACGCCGGTATTCGCGTTTACGGCGGTGCTGCCGGTGAAGCGGACATGGCGGTTGCCATGTATCTGGCGGGCCGACTCGATTACAATCCGAATGTCACCTGTTCGCACCACGACCACGCGCACGGCGAAGGTCACACTTGCGGCGAGCACGGTTGCGGCGGTAATTGCAGTCATCATTGAGGAGGCTGCCGTATGAATCTTCCCCAGGCGTTTTGCGAGCGAATGACACGCTTGCTCGGCGAGGATGCCGCCGCCTTTTTTGAAGGATACTCCGCCCCGCTCCGTCGCGGGCTACGCGTCAACACCGCCTATATCGGCACGGACGCGTTTTCGGCGGCGTTTGCCCACGCGCTGACACCTTCCCCGTTTGCGGCAGATACCTTTTACCTGGATGCACCGCATAAGGCAGGCGCCGATCCGCTGCATCACGCGGGCGCTTACTACATGCAAGAGCCGTCGGCATCGTCGGCGGTGACGGTGCTTCAACCACAAAAAGGAGAATATATCCTGGATCTTTGCGCAGCGCCCGGAGGAAAATCCACTCAAATTGCCGCCGCGCTCGGCGGTAAGGGGCTTTTGTGGTGCAACGAGTATGTGCGGCAACGCGCGCAGGTGCTTTGCCAGAACATCGAACGCATGGGTATACGCAATGCGGTTGTATCCAACAGCGACACGACACCGCTGTGTGAACAACTCAGCGATACGTTTGATGCGGTACTTGCCGATGTCCCTTGCTCGGGCGAAGGCATGTTTCGCAAGGAACCCGTCGCGCTTGAACAATGGAGCGAGGCGCTGGTTGCCGAGTGTGCCGCACGCGGTGAAATGATCCTTAACAATGCCGCACGCGCCGTGCGCGAGGGTGGACGTTTGGTGTATTCCACCTGTACCTTTGCGCCCGAAGAAAACGAGATCCAAATTGCCAAGTTTTTGCAAACGCATCCCGATTTTGAATTACTGCCGATCGAGGTCGATTTCGGCAGACCCGCATTATCGATGGCGGCCGTTCGCCGCTTCGATCCGACCGTTGAAGGGAATGCGCCGACGGAACTGGCGCGACGCATTTTCCCCGCCGACGGCGGTGAGGGGCATTTCATCGCCTTGATGCGACGCAAAGGCGACGCACCGCGTCGCAGCACCACGCATAAACCCAAAAAAGGCGGCAAGCCCGATCCGCTGATCCACGCCGCCGAGGCGCTGCTTAACGAATGCTTTACGGTGCGCCCGCACGGCACCGTTGCCCGTTTCGGCGACACCTTGCGGTTGATTCCCGACGAACTCCCCGCGACCGACGGTATCCCGCTGCTTTGCATCGGCACCGCGATCGGTACCGCGGCAAAAAACCGCATCGAGCCGCATCACGCGTTGTTTGCTTCCGTTGATCCCGCTACCTGTCGGCGCGCGGTTAAGCTTGACGCCGACGATCCTCGCGCAGCTGCATTTGTGCACGGCGAATCCATCACCGTCGATTGCGATGACGGCTATGCTGCCGTGTGCATTGAAGAAGTTCCCTGCGGCTTCGGCAAAGTAACGCGCGGCACGCTGAAAAACAAATACCCCAAAGGACTTCGTCCTTTATAAAGCAACAGACCGTCGCTATACCGTGACGGTCTTTTTTGAAGCAATAAAAAAGCTGCATCTCGCGATGCAGCTTTTGATTTAGTTGAGAACATAAACCACAACATTACGACGACCGAATGCATAGCACTCAGCAGCGGTATTCATGAACAGATCCACGATCGTGTCGGGATGGCTGTAGATGAAGCTGCCCGTATCGCCTGCCACAGCATAACCGTAGGTGTAGCTGCCGTCGGCGGTGGTGATATACAGTTTTGTACCGTAGGGGATGATGTTGGGGTTCACCGCCACAACGCCCACCTGCGCGAGCATACCGGTGGAAGTATACTTACCTGCCAGACCGTTTTCATTGGTATACGCCGTCGCTTTGCCGGTGAGAACCTTGCTGTAGCTGTAACCGGCAATGGTACCGGCGGTGTTGCTGACGTTGTTGTTCACAGCAGGCTGAACATAGGTGCCGATTGCGATAACCTCATCCACGGGCGCCTTGGTAACGATTTCTTCCACGAGTTCGGTCTCAACAACCTCACCGTTAACCAGGCGATCACGGTAGACCAGCTTTTTCTCGCCGTCCGCACCGTTGACTTCAACAACCTTTGCGCCCTTATTGTAAGAAGCGGATTCGTAAGACGTTGTGCCGTGTGCGATCGACTTGGTTTCGGTGCGCTCTTTAAAAGTCACACGATCCACGGTTACCTGCATGCCGTCGGTAAGAGCGGTGTCTTTCGGCGTGCTGAGAATATCATGCTCGCCGAGTTCAATACCGGCTTTTTTAAGAGCATCCGTCACCGTGCCGTCCGTAAGCGAAATGGAACGCGTCACACCGTCAACCGAAATGTCGATGTCCATGCCGCGCGAGATAACGATCTCACCTTTATTAAATTCCCATTCAGCAGAAACCACATCATCCTCTTCCACGGTGAGGCCGGCTGCAGTGAGCACGACACCCGAGTGGGTGGACAGTGTTTTCACACTGTGCGTTTGTGTACCGTCGGTGATGCTCACGGTGCGGATGTTCAGCGAAACATAACCGACCATAAGCGCCGCGGCTGCCACAAGCGCCGAGATTGCGACAACGCGATGAGAGATGAAGCTTCTCACCTTTTGCATTGTCTTCTTTTTGCTTTTCATCAAATCTTCCTTTCGTTTAACGGTTGCCGACGATCGGCCCCCGTAAGGCGTCGGTTGCTTTTTCTGATTTGGCACCTTAATGAAGCAGGTGCCGAAAAGCAACGGCCTTTCTTTGCTGCGCCTTGTCATCGTTTAATATAAGGTATTGTGTAATGCACGATGACAATATAAAGGAAAATGATTTATTACAACATTTTGTAACAAATCCCGCAGCAAATCGTAACAGAATGTGTGCTTTGGTGATATTGCGTCTTGTATTATACGCGCAATCGCTAAACATGTCAAACAGTTTGAAATATACTTTTTTGTGCACTTTTTACAACAAAACGCCGTATTTCGACACCACAAAATCTCCGTCCGTTTTCAAAAGGCCTTTCGCTTTGCCGCCATCTTTATTCGCCGACTGTCGTCGTTTTCTTTAATAAATACCTAAATTTGCACTGTTTTACATGTCTGTTTTTGATATTTTTAACAACATAAATGGCATTTATTACCATTTATGGTAAATCATTTTGAAAATATCAAAAAATCGTAATTTTTTGTGCAACTCCACAAAAATCGAGGGTTTTATAGGGGGTGTCACCCCGCTTCCACTCCCGAAAACACGATGTTTTTGGCGAAATTTGATGATCACACAACAAAAATCATACTATTTGTATAATTTATTTTGTATTTACTGCGATTTGGTAAGAAAAATCGTCGAATTTCAGCGCTTTACCATGCCAAAAATTATTGCAATTCAGTAACCTTTTCGTAAATTCGGCAGTATCCGGCGGCAATCGATACCGTTACATGCGTTGTTCCTTACTAAGAATATCCATATATATAATATTTATTCATTATTATATATAAAAGCACAGTACCGATCGTGCCATCTCACGATGCAGCCTCGGAACCATGCCGCTGTGTACGCCACCGGCTCTGCGTCGATTGTGCGTCCGTCGAACAGCACCGTAAAGGCATTTTGGGTGTATTTTACAAGCATCGGAAAGTCTTTCTCCTTTCCC
>JAZURB010000183.1:0-9570 GCA_045605945.1 Acutalibacteraceae bacterium | reverse complement strand
GGCATCCTGTCGGTGTCCGCCGAAGGCACAGTGCTGCTGTCGTCGGACTACAAAGTGAAATAAAAAAGAGCAAAATAGCCTGGGAATCGGGCGCAGGGGATTTTTTATGCCGCAGCATAGGAAGGGGATTGACAAAATGGTTTATACGGTGTAAACTGTAAGTGGTTTACATCGTATAAATCGTAAAGGAGTGAATGCGATGATCGCTTATCAACTGGGGGCTGTGGAGGCGCGCTTTGCGGACATTATTTGGAAGCATGAGCCGCTGTCCTCCTCCGAATTGGTCGTGCGCGCGGAACAGGCGCTCGGCTGGAAAAAATCCACCACCTATACGGTGTTGCGCCGTTTGTGTGAAAAGGGGATTTTTGAAAATCAAAACGGTACGGTGGTTGCTAAAATTTCCAAAGCGGAATTTTATGCCGCGCAAAGTGAGCAGTTTGTGGAAAAGACCTTTGACGGCTCGCTTCCCGCGTTTTTGGCAGCATTCACCTCGCGGAAAAAGTTAAGCCGCGACGAGGTGGCGCAACTGCGACAGATGGTCGCGGAATACGAGGAGGAATGCGTATGACAGCGGTATTTTCCGTGGTGTTGGAAATGGCGCTGTCGGCAGGTATATTGGTGCTTGTTGTGTTGCTTGCGCGGTGGTTGCTGCGCGGCGCTCCGAAAACGGTCGTTCTTCTGCTGTGGGCATTGGTGGCGATGCGATTGCTGTGCCCGTTTTCCGTGAAAAGTGTGCTTAGTTTGATGCCGTCAACCGAAACGATGTCGACTGCGGTAACCGCGGCAGCGAGTGTGCCGCTTGCGCCGCCTGTTAACAGTGCGCCGCCGGTGTCTGCGTTGACGGTTGCGACGGTCGTGTGGTTGATCGGCGCGGCGGTGATCGTGGTGTATATGATCGTGCAATATGTGCGTATGCGCATCCGTGTCCGCGAAGCGGCGTTGCGGGATTGTCGTGTGTATGTGTGCGATCGTATCGACGCGGCATTTATCCTCGGCGTGCTGCGACCGCGTATTTATCTGCCGTCCGATGTAAAAAAACGCGACCGTAAATATGTGCTCGCGCATGAGAAGGCGCATCTTCGCCGCGGTGATCCGTGGTGGAAGCTGCTCGGTTTTGTATTGCTCGCCGTTTACTGGTTTCAGCCGCTTTTATGGGTGGCGTATTTCCTGTTTTGCCGCGATTTGGAGTTCGCTTGTGATGAGCGCGTACTGCGCGAGAACGGTATGAAGATCAAAAAAGCCTATGCGCGGGCGCTTATCAACTGCAGTGAGCCGCGCAAAATGCGTGCATTTTGTCCGTTGGCGTTCGGCGAGGTTGGCGTGAAAACACGCATCAAGGCGGTGTTGCATTATAAAAAGCCGACAGTATGGATCGTCGCCGTATCATTGACGGTGTGCGCAGTTGCTGCCGTATGCTTTTTGACCGATCCGCTCGACTCGCGCGCGGAAGAGCCGACGCAGCCTGTTCAAACGACGGCGACGACAACGGCATCGGCGACCACCGCAACGACGGTTGCGCCGACAACGACGGTTACCACGACGACCGCAACAGCGGCGACCGCCACTACTACGACGGTATATGTGCCGCCCGTAACCGAGGCGGTATATATCCCGCCGACTACATCAACGGCGCCGACATTTCCGACATTTATTGTTGGTGACATTCCGGACATGGAGCCGATCGAATATACGGTGCCGTTTACATACAGTAATCCGACATCGGGTATCAAACATGCGGCTCCGCCGACATTGCCCGTTATCGTGTGGGATCCGTAAAATCAACAGAAAAGGAGCATGATAGTATGAAAACGATGAAGAAAATGCTGGCAGCATTGCTGGTAGTGGTGATGTTGTTCGGTGCTGTGTGCATTCCTGCAGCAGCGGAGGATGAAATCCCGCTGATCGAAGAAGGACAATGGTATGTACGCTTGGGCGCGGGTGAGGCAGCGGTCTGCGCGTTTGTCCCCGATTCGACAACGCAGTATTGCATCCACAAATATGTGTCGGGGACGCCTGCCACACAGTATGCCGTGTTGGACGAAAACGGCAACACACTTGCTCACGAAAAAAATGAGATCATCATTACGCTGGAAGCGGGCAAGGTTTACTATATTTTAATCGGTTTTTGGTCGGAAACTGCCTCGGGGCGCATCGATTTTCAAATTTATGACCACTCCCGAAAGGTGGAAGCGGACAGAACATATACCACGGAATGTTATACCATGGATTGTGATTCGTGGAATCGGTTCGCACCGACTCGAACCAATTATTATACGCTTTGCACGACACGAGCAGACGACGCACGGGTGCCGATATATGTGACCTTGTACGAGAGCAACGGTAAGGTGATCACGACTGCCCAATATGATGAAAATGCCGGTGGTGTGCGTCTTTCGGCATTGCTCCGCGAGGGAAAAACATACTACTATTTGATTCAGTTTGATCCGACCGCAGATCCGTGTGTATGCGATTTTCAAATCGTATCCGAGCGCTATCCCGATGTTTCGCCGAACGCATGGTATTATGACGCGGTGTCGTATGTTTCCGATAAAGGCTATATGTCGGGATACGGCAACGGCTATTTCGGACCTGCGGACAACCTGCAGCGTCAGGATTTTGTGGTGACACTGGCGCGTGTGGCAGGCGCGGATCTGAGTGCGTATGCGACCGCGGACGGTGGATTGTCCGATGTGAAAGCGGGCAGCTACTATGCACCTGCTGTTGCGTGGGCGGTGGAGAACGGTATTATCACGGGCTACCAAAGCGGTAAATTCGGCGTCGGCGACAAGATCACCCGCGAACAGGTGTGCACCATTTTGTATCGCTTTAAAAACTCGCCCGCGGTAGAAAATACCGCGGAGACACTCGCCGCCTTCCCGGACAGTGCGCGTGTGAGCGATTATGCAACCGACGCTATGGCGTGGGCAGTGCAAAACGGTGTGATCTCGGGGTCGAACGGTAAGCTTGTGCCGACCTCAGGTGCATCGCGTGCGCAGATCGCGACGATCCTGATGCGCATGGATCAAAACGGCTTATTATAATGCGAAAAAACTCGTCATCGTAAGATGGCGAGTTTTTTTGCAAAGAAAGCCTTGACAAATAAGGTTTAATGCGTTAAACTATGGTTGGTTGAACGAAATAAACCTTTTGGAGGTATATGCGATGGAGCATAAAAAGATTTTCGAGAGTGAATATCGTTTTTGCTGTGTGCTGTGGGAGCATGAGCCCGTGAACAGCACGGTACTTGTGAAGCTGTGCAAGGAGCAGCTTGGCTGGAGTAAGGCGACGACCTATACCGTCATTCGCCGTCTTGCCGAGCGCGGCATCGTCAAAAACGAAAACGCCGTGGTGACGGCGATTGTGTCCCGTGAGGAGGCGCAACTGAGCGATATGGATGAACTGATGTCCTCGCGGTTTGACAATTCGTTGCCCGCGTTTATCGCGGCGTTTTCCAAGCGTCAGCAATTGACCGACAAGCAGGTTGAGGAAATCTTGCGCATCATCGAAGAGTAAGGTGGTGGCGTGATGAGTGATATGTTGCAATATGTGGTGCGCGCGGCGATCACGGCAGGCTTTGCGGCGCTGGTGGTCATGCTGCTGCGCTTGCCGCTCAAAAAAGCCCCGCGATGGATCACGGTGGCGCTGTGGGGCATCGTGGCGCTGCGCCTTCTTTGCCCGTTTTCGGTGGAAAGTCCCGTAAGCATCATGCCGCCTGTTGCGGTGGTCGAAAACGCGACGGGTTTTTCGCCGTCGTCGGAAACGACGGTCGAGGATGCGCCGCTTGCGCCCGAAACGGGCGGCGACGAATGGCAGCCAACGACGGAACTTCCCGAAACGCTGCCTACACCTGCGCCTGCGACGGTATCGTTGTCGACGGTGCTGACTGCGGTGTGGGCGAGCGGGGTGCTTGCTATGCTGCTTTACGGTGGCATTTCCGCGTGGCGGCTGCACCGTCGTGTGCGCGAGGCGGCCAAAGAAGACGCGCGTGTATATCGCACGGCAGCCATTGACTCGCCGTTTGTGCTGGGCGTATTTCGTCCGCGCATCTATTTGCCGAGTTCGCTTGACGGGGCGGCATGTGACTGTGTGTTGGCGCATGAGCGCGCGCATATCAAGCGCGGCGATCACCTGATCAAACCGTTTGCGTTTTTGTTACTCGCTGTTTATTGGTTTCAGCCGCTTCTCTGGGTCGCGTATGTGCTGTTGTGCCGCGATATCGAGGCGGCGTGCGACGAGCGCGTTGTGCGCAGCTATACCAAAGAGGAACGACAGCAATATTCTTATGCGCTGGTGTCGCTCGGTGTGCACCGTCGCAGCGTTGCCGCGTGTCCCGTGGCGTTTGGCGAAACGGGCGTGAAAGCGCGTGTGAAACAGGTAATGCATTATAAAAAGCCCGCCGTGTGGATTTTGGCGGCAGCGGTGCTGATTTCGGCGGTCGCGTCCGTTTGCCTGTTGACCGATCGCAAGCCGACGGTGGGCGCAACGCTCGGCGGCGGCACGCTCACAGTGAAAACCGACAGCGGAGTTGCTGCCAAAGAGTTTGCGCTGGAGGAAGGCGCGCGCATTTCCGTGCGTGATCATACGCCGCTCCCGTTCACCGCTACCATTGATAAGGTGGACGATGACGCTATGGCGGTGGTGATCGCGCTGGATACGCCGTTGTATCTCGATGGGGTGAAAACGACGACCGTTACCGTGCCGTTTGATAAAAGCGTTACGCTGCGTGCGGTTGAGCCCTATGACGGTGCTTACGACAGCTATACCTTCACGATCACGCTGCCGTCAGCGGTGACAAAACATCCGTCGTATACCGATATTGCGGTATGGAGCCGAACATGCGAGGAGCATACACGGTATGAAGGCACAGAGACGACACTGGTGCTTGCAGAGGAGTTCTTCCTGCTCGACTTCGGCGGGCGCAGTGAGTATATCATGAAAGGCACCTACGCGTTCACGGATACGGCACTCATATTGACCGAAGACGCGCATTTGACGGAATATGTGTTTGACATCGATCAAAACGGTGATATCGTGTACAACGATAAGGCATCCTACCGTCACGAGAAAGCGAAAACGCAAAGCTTGGACGACGGCGAAATGTTGAAGTTCTGTTATGCGTTTGAGGACAATGCAATCAAAAATGCTGCGGGTGAAACGGTGGTAAAACAGGACGCAAAAAGCACGGTGTCTTTGCTCTGGTACGGCAATCATCAAGCGTGTTTGCAAACCTCGCAGGCGCGTGATGATATCACAACATTTTCGATGCAATATGTGGATATGGCGCGTGAAACCGTAATTGCCTCGTCGATGGATACTATCGGGTATAACAGTACCATGTTTGCGGAGCTGCGGCAGAGCGGCAACGAGTGGGAGGTCGTGGTTTGCGGTGTGAACAACGATTTCGGCGGCGAAGAAACGGGCTTTGCGCCCAAGGAATTGCTGCATATCGCGCTGGGTAATATATCCACAGTTAAGTCGTTCAATCCGACGGCATTCTTTATGGGCAACGAAGAGGTTGTTGTGATGTACAACGACGATGATGACCGAGAGCGTGTTGTCGTATACAATGTTCGTACCGGCAAGGCGGTCACCCGCCGATTGTTGACGCTGCAAGGGAATTTGTCGAACGGACAGAACTACGGCACCGTGTATCGCGATAATTTCGACGCACTGCCGACGGCCGTGTATCGAAACGATCCGTCCGGGCGCGTCTTGTTCTATAACGGTATTTTCCGTGCATTTGTATACTTGGACGGAGAATACATCGATCTGCACGATGCGTTTATCGAAGGGAAACTGACGATCGAGTCATTTGAGGAGCTGTGCAAAGCGGATGCAGAGGCGTATCTGGTCGAAGGCGGCACGAATACTTACCGCGACGGCGGCACAACGGTATATTTCTACAAGTACAAGGATGACTATCACAACATGACCTTCCGCCATAAGTTAAGCGGTGATCACAATGTGTATGTCGGAAAAATCAGCATTTGAATAACACAAAAAAAGCAGTCGCGGGAAGGGGGAAAACCGCGACTGCTTTTCTCGTATGAGAACGGATGAACAAAAAGGAGAGTGAGGTTACTCCGCAGACGGCTCTGTCGGAGATGCTTGTCCGTTCTTCTGATGATAGCGAACACATTGGGTGAGAAGAAATTCGATTTGACCGTTGACCGAGCGGAAGTCTTCTTCCGCCCAAGAGGCGATGGCATCGTAAAGCATCGGGGACAACCGCAGCGGGATCTGCTTTTTCGGCGCTTCAGCCACGATGCGCGCTCCCTTTATTCGGTTGTCTCGTGTGTGGGGGTCGTTGCTGTGCCATCGCTGCCTCCGATGATATATAAATAATTTCTTCTCGATATCAAAATAATATCACACAAAGCGTGGGTTGTCAAGTAAAATGTGAAAAAAGGGTGAGAGGGGCAGGTGACAGAAAGGATGCGTCGGCCCTTAAGCGAAGCTGCAGCGAGATACATTCGACTTCGTCTCATCCGCGTCACCCTGAGTGCAGCGCGCTATGCGCGCGTAATCGAACGGGTCTCGGATGAGACTTCGCTCAGTATGACGCGCTGTGGCGTAGTCGAACGGGTTTAACTTACGGCGTGTATCGTAAGGTGAGGATGTTCTCCCGCTGCGATGTGGGTATCGTTCCATCCGACACCGTCAAAATCATCCTGCACAATTTTCCTTGTTTGGGGTATTGCAACAGGGCGGGGGATTGTGTATAATGAAAGGTACGAT
Source organism: Acutalibacteraceae bacterium (assembly GCA_045605945.1). Taxonomy (GTDB): domain Bacteria; phylum Bacillota; class Clostridia; order Oscillospirales; family Acutalibacteraceae; genus RGIG1959. Next base: position 2,832 of record JAZURB010000183.1, on the reverse strand, counting down.
ATATAAAAGGAGGGAGCAGTATGCAATATACATGGGACAGCCGCGCGGCATTTGAAATGGCGGCGATGCCCAAAGCGGCGGCAGGAAAGCTCAAGCTGGCGAGCAAGATCCAGCTGCAGGTGCTGATGTGGCTTTGCTGTGTCGGTCAAGGTCGCTTTGATGCGGCGGCGTGCAGTGTCAGCTGCGGTGCGGCTCCCGAACTCTGCGAGGAAGCGCTCGCTTACTGGGTGGAGGAAGGCTTGGTGGTGCTCGAAGGCGTACCCGCCAAAGGCATGCATGCACCGGTGGCGATCCCCGCGCCTGTTGCCAAGCCCACCGAAACGCCTGTTTCGGCAGTAACGCTGCCCGAAAAACCGCAGGTCGCAAAACGTCCGACGCAAGCGGAAACGCTGCAAGCGATGAGTGAGGATGCCGCGTTTTATTTCATGGTGCAAACGGCGTCGTCGCGGCTCGGCAAGGCGGTCACCCCCAACGATTACATTTCGCTTTACTATATCTACCGCGATTATAAATTGCCGCCCGAAGTGATCCTCATGATCATCGGTTATGCGGTGAAAAACGGCAAAACCGGTCTTGCTTACATTGAAAAAACCGCGATTAACTGGGCGGAAAGCGGCATCAACACGATCGCTGCCGCCGATGCGCATTTGTGCCGTATCGAGCATACCCGCGAAGCGTTTGAGCGCGTGTGCCGTCTCGGAAATATGACCATCGAGCGTCCGTCGGTCAAGCAACGCGACGCGGCGTATCGCTGGGTGTATGAATGGGCGATGCCCGATGAGGTGATTGCCGTCGCGCTGGCAGTGACACAGGAGAATATTGGGAAAATCAACTTTTCCTATACCGACAAGCTGCTCGACCGCCTGCGCACCGAAGAGGTGACCACGGCGGATGCCGCGAAGGAGGCGCTCGCGCCCCAAAAACCGCAAAAGAAAACCAAAACAAGCGGTCGCATGAAGACCGCAACCGATCGTCCCCCGTCCTTTGACCTTGGGGAATATGAGCAAATGGCGCTGCGGCATCGCCCGAAGCTGCCGACACAGGAGGGATAATTCATGGCGTATTCACGAGAGATTTATGAAGCGGTGGAGCGCGAGCTGGCGAGTCGCCGTCTGGCGGCGCAGCAACGCGCAGCCGCGCTGCATGCGCGGATGCGTCGTGACCCGCGCGTGTGTGAGCAGGAAATGATTATGGCGGGTTCGGTCAAGCGTCTGACCGCTGCGATCGCCGAAAAATCCAATTATGCCCAAACGCTGGAAGCGGTGAAGGCGGCAAACCTTGCCGCACAGCAGGAGATCGCGCGTCTCCTTGCCGAAGCGGGCGAAACGGTAACCGATTTCGAGCCGCAGTATACCTGCAAAGCGTGCGAGGATACCGGCTATGTTAACGGGCGTTCTTGCGCATGTCGCGAGGCATTGCTGCGCAAAGCGGCAACAAAGCAGCTCAGCGAAGTGACGGGCATGAAGCTCACCTCGTTTGATACGCTCGATTTGACCTATTACAGCGACGCATACGATGAGCGTCTCGGCTGCTCGCCGCGCGAGCATATGACCGGCTTGATCAAGTATTGCCGCATGTATGCCGAGGGCTTTGATGCGTCGCGTCCGAATTTGCTGCTGCGCGGTGCAACGGGCACGGGCAAAACGCATGTGTCGCTTGCGATTGCGGCAAAGGCATGCGAAAAGCAAGCCAATGTGATGTACGGTCCCGTGCAGCATTTTCTGCGCACGCTGGAAGCCGAGCATTTCGGTCGCGCTTACGGCGACACCGAGCGTCAGCTGCTTGAGTGCGATCTGCTGATTCTCGACGATCTCGGCACGGAGTTTTCCTCGCCGTTTTATACGGGTGCGCTGTATACGCTCATTAACGGACGGTTGCTTGCCTCCCGTCCGACGATCATCAGCACCAATCTGGATGCGGCGGCGATCTACGAGCGTTACGGCGAACAGATTGCTTCGCGCTTGATCGGTACATATGAGCCGTTGCTGTTTGTCGGCAACGATATTCGTCAGCAAAAACTCAGCCGCCGCCTTGCGTCGTGCGGCGAATGAAGATAAGGAGTGAGCGCCGTGGCAGGCGAGGTGTTTTGCATGGGCTGCATGCAGCCTATCAGCGAATTTTCCGATAGTTGTTATCACTGCGGTTATCCCGCCGCCGGGCAAAACCCGCAAGGATATCTGCCCGTTCGCACCCAATTAAGCGGACGCTATGTGGTGGGCAGAGCGCTGGAAAAGCGCACCGATGCGATCGTGTATATCGGTTATGATAAAACGGCGCGCAATGTCGTGCTGATCCGCGAATTTTTCCCCGACCGTGCGGCGCAGCGCCTGTCGATGCAGGTCGTGCCGTCCCCGTCGCGTGAAACGGTATTCGAGGAATGCTTCGATGAATTTCGCAAGCAAGCGCGTACCATTGCGCGGCTTCGCGATGTGCCCGCGATGATTCCCGTTTACGATATTTTTGAAGAAAACGGCACGATGTATATGATTGCCGACCGTGTTGAGGGTGTGCCGTTTCGGCGGTATATGCAAACTCTCGGCGGCTATATGAAGTGGGAGGATGCGCGCCCGATGTTCGTGCCGTTCATCACCTCCCTCATGGCGATCCACTCGGCGGGATTATACCATTTGGGTATTTCTCCCGATTCGATCGTGCTGGATACGGAAAACCGTTTGCGTATCGATGGTTGGCAGATTGCGTATGCGCGCACGGCGGACACGCATTTGGTGTCCGATTTGCCTGCGTCCTATGCCGCGCCCGAGCAGTATGAAGAAAGCGAAACCGTTAATCAAGCGGCGGATGTATATGCTGTGGCGGCAACGATGCTGTATG
>JAZURB010000182.1:0-8971 GCA_045605945.1 Acutalibacteraceae bacterium | reverse complement strand
CCTCGCCGCCGTAAAGAACAACGGATTTATCCATCCACACTAAGCCACACACAGATGTGCAACAATCTTGCGATGCATTTGAAAATACATCAAAACGAACCTCCACATAAAATGTTAATTTACATGTGAAGCAGCCTTCTTTAAACGGCATTTCCTCCAAATCAGCCGTTACATGCACAACCTTTGCTTTTTTTGCGCGAACGCAAGAAGCATTGTCGATCACATGCTGCGCATCGGCAGTGAAGTATACACGAAGATTCTCCATGCAGTCGCGATCCGAGCAGCTATCAAACACACGCCCCACATCAAGACACGCGGTTTTTTCGCCATCCGACCGCGGATAAGCCGTTTTGCGATAATCATTCATCGGTCTGTTCGCCATAACCGTTCCTCCGTTCACCTGGAATAGTACACCAAACACGACAGTTCGGTTGTCAGTACATAGTATGAAGCAGAAAAGAAAACGGTGAAAAAGAAAAGTCGATGATTTTTTGTGAAATCATCGACTTTAAATTATTTATGATATTGTCCGCCGCCCAATATTTGCATCGCACGATATAATTGTTCGCACAACATTACACGTGCAAGTTGATGCGGGAAGGTCATCGGCGACATGGAAAGTTTTGTGCGAGCACGGGATTTAACCGCATCGGAAAGTCCCCAAGAACCGCCGATAATGAAGGTAATGTTGCCATCTCCACCGACCGCAAGTCGTTCAATATCCGCCGCCAGTTGCTCGGACGAGAGTTCTTTACCTTCAATGCACAGCGCGATCGGATACGATGCCGTATCCAGCTTCGCAAGCAAGCGTTCTCCTTCTGCATCGATTACCGCACGAAGCTGAGCCGCAGAAGCTTTATCGGGAACACGTTCTTCTGCGACCTCGATAATTTGAAAACGGCAAAACGGCTGCAAACGCTTTTGATATTCCTTACAAGCATCACGCCAATACGATTCTTTAAGGCTTCCGACGCATAAAATTGTGACTTTATACATTTCACATTGCCTCAATCATAGCGGCAAGCATTTGGGATACATAAAGACCCATACGCTCGTTACCGGGTTCAATCAGATGCACGCCGTCTGCCGACCAATGCGTCGGCTCTTTTTCCACACACATCATGGCATACAGACCATCCATCGGCAGATATGCATCGGCGTATTCTTTCGCGACACGACGATAAGCGTTGACTTTTTCATAGAAATCTTCACGCCACAAGTCGTTATCAGCATGCGCCAAAAACGGCTCGATCATCAAAAGCTTCGCGTTTGTGTTCGCCTTGACATCATCCAGGAGCGTACGCAGATTTTGCTCGTATTCTTCGACAGGTGTCGGATCGTCCATATCGTAACGACGCCAAGTGTCGTTCACGCCGATCATCAGCGTCATGATATCGGGCTGAATATCAATCGTATCCTTTTGCCAGCGCTGAAGCAACTCGCGAGTGCGATTACCGCTGATGCCGCGATTGAAAAATTGAAAATCCATTTCCGGGAACTGTTTTTTCAGATTATCGATTGCAAACGCCACATAACCATCGCCGATGCTGTCGGGATCATTGACATCACGATGCCATTCGGTGATGCTGTCGCCTTGAAATAAAATCTTCATGTACACTACCTCCTACTTTTACAGGACTTTCGCCAAAAACTCCTTCAATCGAGGATGGCTGGGGTTAACAAAGACTTCTTCGGGCGTGCCGTCAACCGCCACTACACCGTCGTCCATAAAGATCACACGATTGCCAACCTCACGCGCAAATCCCATTTCATGCGTGACAACAACCATGGTCATTCCTTCTTTAGCCAAGTCTTTCATAACATCCAACACTTCGCCTACCATTTCAGGATCCAGCGCCGAAGTAGGCTCGTCAAAGAGCATCACATCAGGCTGCATAATCAAAGCACGCACGATTGCAACGCGCTGTTTTTGACCACCGGAGAGACGCGAAGGATATTCGTTGGCCTTATCTGCCAACCCCACTCGCTCAAGAAGTTCCATTCCTTTTTGCGTAGCAATCTTATTGATTTGCGAAATGCTCAAAAGATCCGCTTCCTCGTAGGGCTTATGACAAAGTTTGTTAAGGCGAGCACGACGCGCCTTTTTTTTCGCCACATAGACAGGAGCTAATGTCATATTTTGAATGACAGTTTTATTATTGAACAGATTGAAATGCTGGAACACCATGCCCATCTTTTGACGATGAACATTGATATCCACCTTCATATCGCTCAAATCAACATCGTGAAAATACACATGACCGGAGGTGGGATCCTCCATCATATTTAGGCACCGAAGCAGCGTGCTCTTTCCCGATCCGGAGGGGCCGAGAATTACGACAATCTCACCTTTATTGATGGTGAGATCAACGCCTTTGAGCACCTTCAGATCCCCAAAACTTTTGTGAAGATCAGATACTTTTATCACTTTTTCTCAGCCTCCCTTCCAAAAGTTTGATAAACAGCGTGATGAGCATAACCATTATAATATAAACCAATGCCATCGCCAGATAGGGAATCATAAACTCATAAGAGTTGGTACCCATCATATTAAATGCTTTATACAAATCGGAAGCACCAACAAAACTGACGATAGAGGTTTCCTTGATCAAGGTTATGAATTCGTTACCCATAGTGGGGAGGATATTTTTCACCGCTTGCGGAATAACGATTTTCATCATTGTGGCAGCAAAGCTCAAGCCCATGGCACGGCCGCCTTCCATCTGTCCCGAATCTACCGACAAAATACCGCCGCGCATGATTTCGGAAATGTAGGCACCGCTATTCAAGCCAAACACCAAAATTGACACACCTACCGAAGATACATGAACCCCCATCAAAGGGAACAACACATAATAAAACAGCAAGAGCTGTACCACCATCGGAGTGCCGCGAAAAAAGGATACATACACCGTACAGATACTGTTGAGCACTCGCGGCAGCATCTTATACTTGGGGGTAACACGCACCGCGGCGATGAGCGTACCGATCACGGTGCCGATAATAAGGCCCACCACGGCGATGATCACAGTGTTTTTCAGGCCTTCCAAAACCATCTTGTAACCATCGTTCAAGATCAGTTCTTCCCAAAAGACTTCAAATTTACGATCAAAATTTCCCATACTATTTCCTTTATAACAAAACAAATTCCTCGCCCAAGATGGGCGAGGGATTTGTTAACGGGTGTGTAATCAGACAAGCTCATTTAAAGCAGTGGTAATGCAAGTGGCAGGAGCCGCATCGATAATTACATATTGAATATTGCCGTTAAGCATATCCTGCACTGCAAGAGAACCGTTCTTATAGCCAACCGTCTCAAAACCGAAGCCGTCAAAGCCCCAATCAGCATCGCCTTTGCCGTACAATTGACCGGTGGTGCCGTTTTGCACACCAACGCGCACAGAAGAATCAAAGCTGTTCAGGATTGCTTCCACATCTTCTACCGTTTCGCAAGCATCGAAGGTGGTATCGTTGCTCGGAACGATAATACGCTGGGATGCAGTGTAATAGGACTCAGAGAAAGTCACATGCTCCTTGCGATCTTCGCTGACAGTCAGACCCGCCATAGCGATATCACATTTGTGTTGGCCAACCGACAAGCACACAGCATCAAAATCCATATTACTGATAACCAACTCTTTACCCAACTTTTCAGCCAGTAAAGCAGCAATTTCCATATCGATTCCCAGATACTTGTCGCCATCCGTGTACTCAAAGGGCTCAAACGCCGCATTGGTAGCAACCACCAGCTGATCCTTGGAGGGATCAAGCGTAGCAGAGGTCACAGGGCTGAGCTCGCCTTCACCGGCAAAATACTTGTTCATAATGTTGTCCAGAGTGCCGTCCGCCTTGATATCGGCGATAAATTCGTTCACCTGCTCGAGAAGTTCAGGTTGATCTTTATCAACACCGAAGGCATACAACTCACTGGTCAAGTCGATGTCCACGACTTGCGCTGTCACGGCCTCGCCGCCGCAAGCGGTGAAGCTCATCATGCAAGTCAGCGCGAGAGCAGCCACCATGATTAAAGCCAATACTTTTTTCATAAAAATCTCTCCTTATCAACGGTTTTATACAACCGTATACTAACTATTACTCATTATACTGTATGATTATTCAAAAATCAACCTATTTTTTACAAGTTCATTGAAAGAATATACGATATCGTCAGCGCCCGCTTTGCGAAGCTCCTCTTCCCCGCGAAATCCGAACGCACAACCGATGCACGGCATGCCGACCTTATGCGCTGTATACACATCCACATCCGAGTCGCCGACAAACACACATTCACTCGCCTTGACATCCAGAGCATTCATGGCAAGTTCGGCGCTCGCGGGATCGGGCTTTTTCGGATAATCGGCACAACCGCCGTAAATCACCGTAAAACGCTCACCGAACAAATGCTGTGCAAGGCGTACCGCCTGCACATGCGGTTTATTGGTAACAATTGCGACAGACAACCCGCTCGCACAAAGTGCATCAAGCGTTTCGATCACGCCGTCGTAAGGGCGCGTTCGGTCAAGCAAATGCTCTTTATAATCGGCAATAAAATCATTGAGCAGCATATCAATAAACGCTTCGTCTTTTGCATCGGCGGCGGCTGCAACCAAATTGCGCGCACCGTTGCCGACAAATTGACGATAGGCTTCGATAGGATGCGTCGGCAAACCATGCTTTTCCAACGTACGATTGGTCGCATACGCCAGATCGGCAAGCGTATCGGCAAGCGTGCCGTCCAAATCAAATAAAATTGCTTTTGCCATTAAAACACCCTCACGCTGTAAGTAAAGCGATAGGTTTCGCCGGGCGCAGCCAGTACGCAGCCGTTTTTATGTTCAAACACATCGTCTTCCGAAGTGCGGGTTGCACCACCATGCCACGGTTCAAAGCAAACAAACGGCTGATCATCCGCCATGCTCCACACTGCAAAGGTCGGGAACTCGGAAATATCCATTTCAACGCCGCGTCCCGAACGCATGGAATACAGTTTCACACGCTTCGATTTGAGGTTATCAAACACAAGAGCATCACCGCGAAACAACACATGATTAAGGCGGAAGCTCTTTTCATTTGTCAACAATCGATTGAGATTACCATCATCAACCAAACAACTATTTAAGTCGATTGCAGGGCAATCCGCTGTTTCATTTACTTCAAATTCAACAACATAATCGGTATACGCCTCACCTGCCACCAACGGCACATGAAATGCAGGATGGCCGCCGACGCAGAACGGCAGCGTGCAGTCGCCCGTGTTAGTGACAGCATAGGTCGTTTTCACGGTGTCGCCGTCGATCGCATGGGTCACTTCAAAGGAAAAATGATACGGATACATTTCCAGCGTTTCGGGCGTATCGGTATAGCGATAGGTTACGGAGGTTGCCGTCTCCTCTACCTTCACGAAGGGAGCGCTGCGGCAAAATCCGTGTTTCGGCAGGTGAATGTCGCCTTGTTCGGAAGTCGCAAAATTATCGCGAAGCGCGCCGATGATCGGAAACAGAGTCGGCGAGCGGCGATTCCAATATGGCGCGTGACCGTCCCACAGGTATTCCATACCATCTGCACCGGTAATACTTTGCAGCTCTGCACCGCACGATGACGCGGTAATTGTCAGTTGATCGTTTTTCAAGGTCGTGATCATTGCGTTTCCTCCCTTAGCGTTTCAATTTCAGCCACAGCTCATTCATAAGCGTATTTGTTTCTTCGGGCAAGGTCACATACACTTCCGTATTATCCAACAGTTCTTTGCCGGGATAATACACAGGGTCATTCTTCACTTCATCATCAAGCATATCGCGTGCAGCGGTGTGCGGCGAAGAATAGCCGATGTATTCGGCATTGGCATACGCCACCTCGGGGATGCACATAAAATTGATGTATGCCTCTGCTTGAGCCTTGTGCGGAGAATCCTTAAGCACACACATGGCATCCACAAAGAAGTTGGTACCTTGATGCGGAACAAAGAAATCGAGGTCGGTATTTCCTTCCTCTTCATCCATCAGTATGCAGGCATCGCCGTTATAATACGGCGCAATATACGCTTGTTCGTTAATAAGCGGATCGTAAACTTGATCCATGACATACGCTTGCACCAACGGTTTTTGTGCCTTCAGCTTATCATAGCAATCCCAAAGCTCATCCTCGTTGGTTGTATTGAGCGAATACCCCCGCAGTTTTTCAGCAACGCCGAACGCATCGCGCGGATTGTTGAACATCAAAATACGTCCTGCGTATTTTTCGTCCCACAATAACTCCCAGCCTTGCTCCAGATCCGCTTCGTCAACATATTTTTTGTTATAGAAGATACCCACCACGCCGCAAGTATACGGCACGGAATATTTGTTTTCTGGATCGTATTCCAAATTGCGATACTGCTCGTCGATGTATTTATAGTTGGGAATATTGTCAAAATTCAGTGCGGCAAGCATACAGCCGCCTTCTTCTTCGGGACGATTGATCATTTTACCGATCATATAATCGGACGGAATGACTACATCATAATCCGCAGCGCCGGAACTGATAAGCGCATACATATCTTCATTGCTGTCAAAGGTCTTATAATTGACCTCAATACCTGTCAAATGCGTAAACGCGCGGTTGACATCGACAATTTCGTCGTCAATATATTCGCCCCAGTTATACACATTCAGCGTGATACCGGTTTTCTCCGCAGCAGGTAAGCTTTCCCAATCCCACACAACCTCTGCGGGGTCTTCCTCCTCAGCGGGGGGCTCAAAAGCACACGAGCATAGCGAAAACAACAGCGTCGCACACAGAATAAGCGACAACCACTTTTTCAAAAGAGCATTCCTTCTCTCGTAAAACAATTATTTAGCGCGCTTTTTCTTGCGACCGATATTACGAATCTGATCGATGTTTGTCAAAATCAACAAAATCAACACTGTCGCAAATAACAGCGTGGAAAGCGCATAAATTTCCGGCGTCACCGGACGCTTCACCATAGAATAAATTGTTACCGGCAGCGTCTGTGCAGACGAGCCCGAAGTGAAATAACTAATGGCAAAATCGTCAAGAGAAATCGTAAACGCCATAAGCGCTCCGGTGAAAATACCGGGCAAAATTTCAGGAATCATCACTTTGACAAACGCACGAATCGGTGTACATCCGACATCGAGCGCCGCCTCATACAAATGCTTATTCATTTGGCGCAGTTTCGGCATCACCTGCAAAACGACATAAGGCGTACAGAAAGTGATATGCGCAATACACAGCGTGAAAAAGCCGGGTTTAAACAGCGGCATAGTCGCCGCAAGCGCAACAAAGAGCAGCATAAACGCGACACCCGTGACAATCTCAGGATTTACCATAGGCAGATTATTCACCGTCATCATCACACCGCGAAGTTTGCCGTTCATAGCGTGAATACCGATAGCTGCAAGTGTACCGAGAAGCGTTGCGAATACCGTAGCAATCAAGGCTACCTGCAGCGTAACCGCAAGCGAGCTGAGAATTTCCTCGTTTTGAAACAATGCCGCATACCACTTAAAGGAGAATTCTTTCCACTCCATCGGCGTGTAGCGCGCACTGTTGAACGAGAACACGATCACCATAACGATCGGGAAATAGAGCAATGTGAAAATAAGGACATTATAAATGCGAGACAGGGTCTTCACAGCACCAAGCCCCCTTCCTCATCATCACTCTTATCCGCAAGTCGCGTGAGAGCCATACACAGCAAAATCAGCACCATAAGCACCATAGAAAGTGCGGAGCCGACTGCCATATTCGGCGCTTCACCGACAAACATACTCTCAATCACATCGCCAATCATCATGCGCTTGCTGCCGCCGAGCAATGTCGAAATGACGAATGTACTGACGGACGGCACAAACACCATGGTGATGCCGTTGAGAATACCGGGGACGGAAAGAGGCAACAAAACACGGCGAAACACCGAAAAGGCGTTCGCACCGAGGTCTTGCGCAGCTTCGATCTCGCTGTTTTCGATCTTTGCCATAACCGAATAAAGCGGCAAGATCATATACGGCAAGAAATCATAAACAAGACCGATGACAATTGCTGCATCGGTGTTGAGAATTTCCAACGGCGCAAAACCAAACAAACCTAAAACCTGATTAAGCAGACCCGTTTCGGAAATCAGACTTTTAAGTGCCTGTGTGCGCAGCAGAAAATTCATCCACATGGGCAGCATTACCAGCATAACCATGGTGGATTGCATGCGTTCAGACGCACGCGAAATCGAGAAAGCAAGCGGATAGGCTATGATCAACGAGATCACAGTCGTTAAAAAGCCAAGCCACAGCGAATATAAAATTGTGGAAACATGCGAGTCGTGCAGCAGCGTCTCCCCTTTTGATGCATCATATGCGAAGATAGCTTTGATGTTATCAAAAGTGAACGCGCCGGAAGCATCCGTAAACGCAAACCACAACACGATACCGAGCGGGACAATGGTGAAAATCGCCATCCAAACGCCGAACGGGATCGTTAACAGTGCGTTTTTTCGTTTCATGCTTCCGCTCCGTTCTCCGCATCGGGGTCGGCAAGTTCATCGAACTCTTCCGAGAACGAGCTATAGTCACCGTAAAGACCCGAATACTCGGACTTCTTCATCACCTGAATCTCTTGCGGATCGATCATAATACCGATGATGCTGTCAACCGCGTGGAAATCCGTTGTTTGGATCATCCACTTAAAGCCTTTCACATCGACAATGATCTCATAATGCACGCCTTTAAAGGTGATATTCGTCACACGACCGCGCAGATCGCCTTTATCGGGTTCAACAATATCAATGTCTTCGGGACGCACCACGACATCGACGGGTTCATCCTTTTCAAAGCCAAAGTCAACACAACGGAATTTTTTGCCAAAAAATTCGACAAGATAATCTTCACGCATCACGCCGTCAAGAATATTACTCTCACCGATAAAATCAGCAACAAACGCGTTTTGCGGCTCATTGTAAATATCCGTAGGCGTACCGATC
>JAZURB010000181.1:0-1522 GCA_045605945.1 Acutalibacteraceae bacterium | reverse complement strand
GTCCTTGAAGCGTGCCAGCCACTCCCTCGCGTCCAGCCATATCTGTCCGTAATACTCTCCCGGGTCGCAGGCGACGCCCCGGGCATCAAGCCCCAACGAACGGGCTATGTACACCGCGCGGTAGAGATGGTATTCCTGCGTGACAACGATGAGCTTATCGACGCCGAAGATCGCTTTGGCGCGATAGAGGCTTTCATAAGTGGAAAAGCCCGCGTGATCCATAAACACATCCTCGCTCGGCACACCCGCATCGACAGCAAACTGCTTCATGGCATTCACTTCGTCATATTCCGTCTGCCCGTGGTCACCGCTCATAAGCAGCTTCGACGATGCGCCGCATTCATACAGTGCCACGCCGCGCGTTAAGCGGTCGCGCAGCATATCGCTCGGCTCGCCGTTTTCATGTACATGGCAGCCAAGCACCAAAATCGCATCGACATCGCCGAGCGTTGCCGCCTGCTCCTCGGTGAGGATGCGCTCATGCGTGACGGCTTTTACCCGCAGGTTGATGCCGAACACCGCCCCGCTGCCGACAACCGCCACACATAAGACGATAATAACCAGTCGTTTAAACCACCGCCCTGCTTTTTTCATGCCGTCACATCCTTTCGTTTGTACCAGTATATCACATCGCGGTGACATTGTTTTTAAGAATGTGTTAAAAACAGCAAAAAAGCGGTCACCGCATACGGTAACCGCTTTTTTTGATGACAATTAGTCAGCGAAGCCGGATTGCACCAGAGCAACCAGCGCCTCAACAGCCTCTTGCTCGTCCGCGCCGTCCGCAATGATGCGGATATCGGTGCCGCCGACGATGCCCAGCGACAGAACGCCGAGAAGGCTCTTCGCATTCACGCGGCGCTCTTCCTTCTCAACCCAGATGGAGGACTTGAACTCGTTCGCCTTCTGGATGAAGAACGTCGCAGGACGCGCATGCAGACCAACTTGATTTTGAACCATAACGTCTTTAACAAACATAATGCTATCTCCTTTTCGCACTTCACAAATGGTGAGTTGCCAATTCGAATGACCTTATTATACCACAAAAATATGCCTCGTCAAACGATTTTGCGCCTGTTTGAGGCAAATTTCGGCAATTTTGTACAACTGCCTTATTTTCGGGTTTTTAAAAAAGCGCCTTTTGTCCATTTTGCCATCAAAAACCGCAAATTTTTGGGGTTTCTTTACGAAAACACCCCGCCATTATCGGTATTTTGACCGAAAATTGCGGGGTTTATTCCTTAATCGGGTATATTCATTTCGTCAAGTTGCTTCAAAAAGGCGCGTTCCTTATCGGTCAGGTCCGCCGTTTCGAGCATGTCGGGACGATGCGCCTTTGTGCGCAGCAGCGATTGCTCTCTGCGCCACGCTTCGATGTTCTTGTGATGTCCCGTGAGCAGCACGGGCGGGATCTCGCGTCCTTCCCACACGGCGGGGCGCGTGTACTGCGGATATTCGAGCAAACCGTTATAGTGACTCTCATCCGCAAAGCAGACATCCTCGGACAACACGCCGGGGATCA
>JAZURB010000180.1:0-10493 GCA_045605945.1 Acutalibacteraceae bacterium | reverse complement strand
ATGGCTACGATCCGACTTCGATCGGATAGGTGCCGTTGCGGATGTTGGCGGCATCGGGATAAACCCCGTCGAGCGAAAGCATCTTCACACCGTCATTTTCAACAATGCCGTCCATATAATAGCGAAATGAAAATCCGATTGAAGCCCCCATCACGGCAAACGGCGATTTGGGAGCGATGTCCTTATCGCCCATAAACGCATTCATCGCCGATTGGCTGCCGCTTCCCTCAAGGCGTGTCACGGGATTGATGGAGCGGTTCACGCCGCCGACCTCGCTCCAATTGGTGATCTCGCCCGCATAGATCGCGCGCACTTCATCGGTGGTCAAGCTGTCGACGGAGTTGTTCTCGTTCACAAAGAACACGAAGGCTTCCAGTCCGATGGGAATGTACACCAGCTCAACGTCCTGCTCTTCGGCAAAGGCTTTCTGATCGGCAGACGGCGCCGCACAAAACAGAATATCCGCCGTGCCGTCAACGATTGCCTGATAGCCTCTGACTGTGTTGCGGTATTGCATCTTGCTGTCGGGAGCAAAATTTTCACCGTAAAAATTATCGTCCGAAAAGCTGCCGCCTTCGTAAGTGACCGAACCTGCGGGGTAAATATTGTCGATCACCGCTGCATAAACAGGCACAAGTGCTGCTGCGCCGTCAAGCACGGGCAACTCACCTTCCAATATAAAAGCGGTGTCAATACGCGCCAGATCCGATGCTGCTTCGTGCGGCAAATACCGCGCCACATCGATCATTTTCGCCTGCGAGGTGTCGCTGAAATTGTTGGAAAGGCGTTTCGTCACCAGTACATATATCCCGCCGTTAAAGGCGGCAAAAACAGCGACCACAAGCAGCAGTACCCCGATTTGTTGCCAAGTTTTCTTTGCCATATTACCACAACTCCTCGGCAATAAAGGTGATGATCGAGCAGTGCTCATAGGCATTGATGATGTACAGTAAATGCGCGATCGTTAGCGCAACGCCGATGACGGTAAGGGCGATAAGCACCCCGTAAAATACACGCGTTTTCATGGCTTTTCACCTCACATATAGGCAATCGCCGACATCAACAAAGCGGCGAGTGCGGCAATCACTGTGATCATCACGCCGAGAATGACGGCAAAGACAATGAACAAGATCATACGTCCGCGCAGAGCCTCGGGGGAGATGCTGTCGGGATCGCGGCGGCATTGCTTCTTGCCGCGCAGATACCGCACCAAACTGAAAACAAACATGCCGAGAACCGCAATCGGCACGATATACACCGATGCCGATACTACGGTATTCCAAATACTGTACGATGAGACCATAATGATAACCTCCTTAAAAGAGCACACCGTGCCGCTGAAAATATCAGCCGCACGGTGTAGGGTATCGATTATTTCTTGCTTTTGCGTCCGATAAGGAAGATATAGGCAAGCAGCGCAGCAAGATACACAAAGACCAAGCCGAACGCCACCCACACCTGCATCTCACCTTTGCCCGCAAAGCTGATGAGAATCAGCAGCGGTGCGCCGAACAAGATGCCGAACGAGCTACCGCTGAGCAGTTGGTTGGAGGCGGGAGTTTTGAAGTTCGGGTCAAGCTCACGCAGAAGCAACACGCCCGAGCTGATCGTACCCGTCAGCATACCGAACATACCGAAAAAGCCTTCGTAGTAAAAATCGGGATAGAGCTTCTTGCACATAAACTTGAGGAAGAAGAAGGTGACAGCGCCGCCCACGATAACCATGATAATATACGGCAGCCAGTAACCCGTCAAATCTTCGAAATTGATACCCGCGATGCCCGCGACGATCATCACATCGAACGCCAGACCCGAAATGCGGCTGAGAAGATAGTTGTTTTGGTATTGGCGGTTCATCAGCTTGGTGGAACGCAGTCCTTTAAAAATCGTGCGGCACAGCATCGCCATGAGCGATCCGACGATAAAGTTAAAGCCCCACAGCAGGGTGCTGACCGTTTCGGCGAGACCCGGCGATACCATTTGCAGCAGCGAGGTGATACCCCAAATCACCAGGTAGGTCACCAAATAGACCAGCGAAACCAGCGCGATCTGCACGCTGAGCTTATCGATAGACTCCGCAACGGGGATCTCGTTATCGTGTTGGAAATCGCTCACGGTGACGGTCGAGCCCGAGATCGCATCCTTTTTATCGGTGCGCTTGATCTTACCCTTGCGGTTGAGAATGTTCAGATAGATCACGCCGAAAATATAAGCGACAAGATAACCCGCGGCGGCAATGGCAAGGCCGAAAGTGCGACCGCCCGGCATACCGAATTCTTGATACATGGTGCCGACATTGTTGGCTTGACCGGGGCCTTGACCGAAGCCCATGGGGAGCAGAATACCTGCCGCTTTAAACAGCTCGGGCATAAAGGTATAGGCAAGTGCTAAGGAAATCACCAGACCGGCGATTGCTTGCACCAGATAGGTGGAAACGATCAGCGCGCCCGACTTACTGCCGAGCAACGCGCCCGCTTTATCCTCATGCTCGGGCACGCGCAGCGAAGAAGCGATAAAGCCGAATGCCAGCGCGTGATAGGTCAGCATTTCCAAAAACGCCGCATCGATGGGCAAAATGCCTGTGACGCGCGCAAGCAGCAAAATGAAGCCCGCGATAACGGCGGTCGGCATCAAGTTCGCGCGGAAAAACGGGATTTTGCGGCGCATCACATTGGCAAGCAGGATAAGTCCTGCGATGATGCCCAGCTGAACGATCGGATTCCATAGCGTGGTATTGGCGGCGGAGAGATCCATAACGATCACCTTCTTTCTGCAGTTATACTAAACGGTTATGACATGCGTCATAATACAACAGGAATTTCCAAGCATTATTGCCCTGCGCGGGAATCATTTCATAATACACCTTATTCACCGAGAACACCAGCGCGTGGCTGCCGTGAATCGCCATATCGGAAATATCCGCCATCGGGAACACGGTGTTGCCGACGGTGAGACTGTCAGGTGTCATGCTCACTTCGCCGTTTTCAAGCAGTTCTTCCTCGTGTTTGACGATCTTGGTCAGCGTTGCGGCTGTCGCGGTGTAGGAAACGCGATTGTTCACATCTTCCGCCACCAGTGTTTTCTGGTGATCGGACAGTTCTTTCACCGTTTTATAACGAATGCCGTGTAAATAGCCCTTTTCGTCGTAACGAACGGTTTGACCGCAAGCGCTGCAGCGCGCGGTGTCGTCCTTGGAAGTAAAGGTGTCGTATTTGCCGCAGGAGGGGCAGATGAACAGCAGATTTTCAAAACCCTCTGCCAGCTTTTTGCCTTTATAAACAGCCTGTGCGGTTTCCTGCCGCGCATACGCATCTTCATACAGATCGCGGTCGATCGCTTCTTGAATCGCATCCACGCTCATCCATGCGAGCTGCTCTTTGGTGTACACATTCATGATCTCACCGTGAAGCGGACCGCGTCGGGGCTTGCCCGTGCTCCACATGGGGCTGGTAAAATAGCCGCCGCTTACACGGTAGGTCACCAGCGCGCATCCCATATGTTTGATCAGCTTTGCCGTGGAGGGATGCAGCGGTGCTGTCACACCGTCCCAGGTGCGCACACCTTCGGCAAATAAACTCACACTGTCACCCTTTTTGATGTGTCGCATCAGCTCGAGAGTTGTCGAAGAAGCAACCGTGCCTTTGCGGCGAATAATGGGATCGAAGCCGAATTTAATGAATTTGAAGGCCAACTTCCAACGGGCGATATGTTCGCTGGCGACAAAATACATATTCTTTTTAAAGCTAACGCCCACAAGCAACGGATCGTAATTGGTTGTGTGATTGGCAATCACCAAATATTGATCGGGCAGATTTTCCGCTTTCTTGAAAGTATAGCCGAAACGGAGTCGTAAAAACAGCACTACCGGCGGTCGAAGCAATTTCCAGCAGGCGGCATGAATGCGTTTCATGATCGGGGTCATCCTCCCATACAGGTTCATTCTTAGTACAAGTATACTATAGGCATCCTGAAAATTCAATGCCGATTCGACAAAATGTATGATAAAATTTTTGACATATCTTGTCATAGGGTTTTTAAAAACCGATGCTTATCCTTTGACAAACGCGCAGTTTGGGCGTACAATAAAAGATATGTCGACAAGAAGGAAATCAGGTGAAGAAGATGAAAATATTGCATACGTCGGATTGGCATTTCGGTATGCCGCTTGCGACGGATACGCTGGAAGAGGATCAGCGCGACTTTTTGCGTCAGCTCGAGGAGATCATCGTCGCCGAGCGGGTGGAAGCAGTGCTGTGTGCGGGCGATGTGTACGACAGCAGCGTCACCAACGCCCGCGCGATTGCGCTGTATAATGAAGCGGTCACGATGATCTGCGGTAAGCTATCGTTGCCGATGGTTGTTATTGCGGGTAATCATGACAGCGGTGCGCGTTTGGCATCCTGCCGCGAACTTCTCAAGGCGGCGGGCTTGTTTGTCACGGGCAAACTCACGCGCGATATTGAGCCGACGGTGCTTGACGGCGGTGCCGTTGAGATATATGCCGTGCCGTTTTTTAACCGCGATGAAGTGGCGGCGCTGTTTCCCGAAAAGGCGGAATCCGTTCGCTCCTATGAAACGGCGTTTGCAGTGGTGTGCGAGCATATTCGCGAGAATTGGAATCCCGAAGCAACGCATATTTTGGTGGCACATGCATTGGTCGTGAAAGCGGAGCTGTCCGATTCCGATCGCGCGGCACGTGTCGGCTTTGCCACGGCGGTGTCAAAGGACGTGTTCGACGGTTTTGATTACGTGGCACTCGGACATATTCACAAGCCGCAGGTCATTTCCGACACCGTGCGTTACAGCGGCAGTCCGCTCTGCTATTCCTTCGGCGCGGAGGAAAAGCACGATAAAGGCGTTGTCATCGTCGATACCGACAGCGGTGAGCAAACCTTCATCCCGATCACACCGTTGCATCCGCGCAAAAGCCTCGTCGGCACCTTTGATGAGGTCATGGCGACAAGCGACTGCGAAAACGCCTATTTGCATGTGGAGATCACCGACCGTTATGCCGGCTTGCAACTATACAGTGATTTAAAAACGCGCTTCCCGTTTATGTTGGAGCTGAAAGGCAAAACCATCGAGGAAACAGGCGCGTCCTCCACGCTCACCGATGCGGAACTGGAATCGCTTGACGAAGCAGCGGTGATGAAGAAGTTTATGGAAGAAATGTTCGGATATATGCCCGATGAGCGTCAACAGGCGCTTTTTTCGGAGGCGTTGGATCAGGCCGCCAAAGGAGGTGATCGCGCATGAGACCCGTTACCTTGCGCTTTCGCGGCTTCGGCCCGTATGTGGATGAGCAATTTGTGGATTTCGAAGCGCTGGAAAAAGGCGGACTGTTTTTGATTTGCGGCGACACAGGTGCGGGTAAGACCACCATTCTCGATGCGATGTGCTGCGCGCTTTACGGCGAATCGAGCGGCGGCAGCCGCGGCAGCTTCGAAGCCATGCGCTGCAAAACCGCCACGCGCGAAGAGCCGACCGCGCTCGAATTTGTGTTTGATCATAACGGCAAGCGCTATGTGTTCACGCGGGAACTGAAATTTGCCCGCAAAAACCTCAACGATCATCACGGCTGCATGATCGAGCAGGACGGCGTGCGTGTGCCGCTTGTAGAAAACCCCACCAAAAGCGCGGTCAACCGTATGGCAGAAGAGATCATCGGTCTTACCGTCAGCCAATTCCGTCAGGTGATTATTTTACCGCAAGGCAAGTTTGAAACGCTGCTGACTTCCGATTCGGTTGCCAAGGAAGCCATTTTAACGAGTATTTTCGATGCCGAAAAATGGGATGCGATCGCCGCCTTATTGTCCAATCGCATCAAGGAACGCGATGCGGCGCTGAAAACCGAGTCTGCCGCATTGGCGGCGGTATGGACGCGCTACGGTTGTGACGGTGCCCAAGCACTTACCGTTCGTGCGCAAAACGAAAAAGAGCAGCTTTGCGAAAAGCAAACCGCGCTGGAAAAAGCCCAAACGGCGTATGCCGCCATGCAAAAAACGCTCGAAGAGATGATTGCGGCGGAACAGCCGTTTGGTGAGTTGGAAAGCCGTATGAAGCACTATGAACAGTTGACGGCACAGGCTTCGGATTTTGCAAAAGAAGAAGCCGCGCTGAACCTTGCCGACAGCGCTGAAGCCATGCGCACGGTGTTTGAGAGCTACGATGCGGCACGCCGCGCGGCGAAATCCGCCGCCGAGGCGGTCGAGACGGCGCTGCAAACGGCAGCCGCCGCCGATAAAGCGGAGCAAACCGCCAAAGCCGCCGTCGCAGCACACGAGGAAACTGCCGCTGCGGCGGAAGATATGAGTCGCGAAGCGGTGCGCTTGCAAGAAAAACAGGCGCTGTATAAGGAACTTCCCGTCAAACGCGAAGCGATCGGTGCTGCTGAGGAGCAGGCGGAATATACTGCCGAACGCCTCGAAAAAGCCGTCGCCGCGCAAACGGATGCGGATGCGCGGCTTATGGCTCTTCGTGAAAACCAAGCGGCGGCAATCGCCGTCTGTGAACAAGCCGAGGAGCGCTATTTCCGCGGCATCGGCGGCGTGCTTGCGACAACGCTGCAAGAGGGGAAGCCTTGCCCTGTGTGCGGCAGCACCACACATCCCGCACCCGCTGTTGCAAATGAAGACAGTATCAGCGAAGAAGAATTCAAAACCTATAAAGAGCGTCGCTCCCAAGCAATCGCAGCGTTCGACACTGCGCAGACCGCTGCCGCTGCCGCGCGCGAAGCTGCCACTGCTGCGGCGATGCGTCATCGCGAAGCGACTCAAGCGGCGGAACTTGCCAAAGCGGCGTGGGAGCAGGCGTTACAGCAAAAAGTCGCAGGTATCGATACAGCCGATCAATTGGAAAAGCGTCTGCGAGAATGTCGCACGGCAAAGGAAACTTATGAAGCAACCGCGTCGGCATTGCGCGAGGCATTTGTGAAAGCAGCAGGCGAAACGCAACGCGCCAAAGCACTGCTTGAGCAAGCGCAGGAGACTGCCGAGCGGGCTGCGACAGAGCTGTCTGCTTCACAGAATGCGTGGGAAGAAACGCTTGCCGCTTCGGTGTTTGCCGATGAAACCGCTTTTGCGTCGGCGCGATTGCCGTTTGAGGAGCGCGAGAAACGCAAAGCGGCGTTGCAAAGTGAAAAAGCCGCGCTTGTTCATGCGAAAGAGGAAGTTGCGTTGTGGCAAGCGCGTGTCGGTGACAAGCCGCGTCCGCAGGTCGAAGCGCAAAAAGCGCAAAACGAACAAGCCGCCGCGGAGCTGGAGACGCTTCGCCGCGAGGTCACGCTCGCGCAAAATGCACTGGAAGCGCTTGAGCGGGACACGGCGGACGTGCAAAAGCGACTGAAAACCTACGCTGTCGAGCGTCAAAAAGCGGATGCCGATCTGGAATTTTCCCGTCGCATCAGCGGCAGTTCGGGTATCAGTCTGAAGCGGTATGTGCTCGGCGTTATGCTGACGAATATCACCGTGCAGGCAAACCACCTGCTGTCGCAGGTATACGGTGGTCGTTATCGTCTCTACCGCACCGATGATATCGCGGGCTCGGGGCACAAGGGCGGTCTGGAACTGGAAGTGCTCGATCAATACAATAACGAACGCCGCAGCGTCACAACGCTGTCGGGCGGTGAAAAATTTCTCGTCGCCCTCAGCCTGGCAATCGGTCTTTCCGCTGTCGTGCAAGCGCAAGGGAAAGGCGTGCGTCTTGAAGCGATGTTCGTTGACGAAGGCTTCGGCTCGCTCAGTCGTGAAGCGGTGGGGGATGCGATTGAAATTTTGCAAGGCGTGCGCGAAAGCAGCGGCATCGTCGGCATTATCTCCCATGTAGACAAGCTCGCCGAAACGATCCCCAATCGCATTGAAATTACCAAGACTTCCAAGGGCAGCCGCTTGAAAGTCATCACCAACTGACGGTTGACAAACGGGAAGGCTTGCACTATACTTGTACTGCTTAAATTTTGTGAATTCGGAATAGTAAGGACGGATACTATGGCAACGATTGAAAAATTGCGCAACATTGCGATTATCGCGCACGTTGATCACGGTAAAACCACGCTTGTCGATCAACTGCTGCATCAAAACGGCATTTTTCGCGCCAATGAGCAGGTGGCGGATCGCGTGATGGATTCGGGTGACCTCGAGCGTGAGCGCGGCATCACCATCCTCGCGAAAAACACCGCGATCATGGTGGGTGACACCAAGATCAACATTGTGGATACGCCCGGTCACGCCGATTTCGGCGGCGAGGTGGAGCGCATTCTGCTGATGGTGGACGGTGTGTTGCTGCTTGTGGATGCGTTTGAGGGCTGCATGCCGCAAACGCGTTTCGTGCTGAAAAAGGCGCTGGGTCTGGGCAAAAAACCGCTGGTCGTTATCAATAAGATCGACCGTGACGGTGCGCGTCCCGACGAAGTGATCGACGAGATTTTGGATCTGTTTATCGAGCTGGGTGCATCGGAAGATCAGCTGGATTTTCCCGTTGTGTATGCGTCGGGTCGCGACGGCTATGCGTCGCTTGATCCCACTGTGCGCGAGGGCGACATGAAGCCGCTGACCGATGCGATCCTTGAGCATATTCCCGCGCCCGAGGGCGATCCCGACGGCCCGCTGCAAATTCTGTTCTCCAACATCGATTATGATGATTATACGGGTCGTATCGGTGTCGGTCGCGTGGAGCGCGGCTTTGTCAAAACGGGTCAAGCCGTCACACTGTGCCGCGAAAACGGCAAAAACACGCCCGCGCGCATCGGCAAGCTGTATCAGTTTGAGGGCTTGCGTCGTGTGGAATGTGAAAGCGCTTCCGTCGGTGATTTGATCGCTGTCAGCGGCATCGCGGATATCAACATCGGCGAGACGGCATGCGTGCCCGATCACCCCGAAGCGTTGCCGTTCGTGCGTATCGATGAACCGACCATTTCGATGCTGTTTATGGTCAACAACAGCCCGTTTGCGGGTAAGGAAGGCAAATTTGTTACCTCCCGCAATCTGCGCGATCGCCTCTTCAAAGAGGTGCAGACCAATGTCAGTATGCGCGTGCGTGAAACCGAAACGACCGATGCGTTTGAGGTGTCGGGTCGCGGCGAACTGCATCTGTCAATTTTGATCGAAACGATGCGTCGCGAAGGTTTTGAGTTTGCCGTGTCCAATCCGCGTGTTATCTACAAAGAAGAAGACGGCGTGCTCTATGAGCCCATGGAGCTGCTGATGATCGAAGTGCCCGAGACATATGTCGGCGCGGTCATGGAAAAGCTCGGCTCGCGCAAAGCGGAGATCGTCAACATGGGTACGCGTGACACCGGCACCTCGCACCTGGAATTCCGCATTCCCGCGCGCGGTCTGATGGGCTATCGCCAGCAATTCCTCACCGATACCAACGGTAACGGCATCATGAACAGCGTGTTTGATGGCTATGAGCCGTTCAAGGGCGAAATTCCGCAGCGTGTGCAGGGTTCGCTTGTGTGCTATGAAACCGGCGAAACCAGCGCTTACGGTTTGTTCAATGCGCAGGATCGCGGGGAAATGTTTGTCGGCGCGGGCGTGCCGGTTTATGAAGGCATGATCGTCGGTCAATCTCCCAAGAATGAAGATATCACCGTCAATGTGTGCAAGAAAAAGCATGTGACCAACATGCGTGCGGCAGGCTCGGATGACGCGCTGCGTTTGACACCGCCCACCACACTTTCGCTTGAGCAGTCGCTTGAATTTATCAACGATGACGAGCTCGTGGAGGTCACGCCGAAAAGCATCCGTCTGCGCAAACGCATCCTCTCGCATGAGATGCGTATGAAGGCGATGTCCAAGAAAAAATAAGAATCCGTAAAGGAGGCTGTGCCATGAGCAGGAGACCGTTTCTCGTGCTTGGCATTGCCTCCTTTTTTACGGTTTTAGCGGCATCGCGATTGCCGTTGCCTCAGCTGTGGATGGTGGGGGTCGCGGCGGCGATACTGCTTGGTGTCGGAGTGCTTCTCCGCCGCCGTGCTTTCGGAAAAGGTGCCGTCGGCGCCGCGCTGGCGATCGTACTTGTCACAGCTTCCTTTGCAGCAAAATATTCCCTTGTTATTGCGCCGCAAACCGCCCTTGCCGAACAGACGGTGTATGTCACCGTGCGCGTGTGTGATACTGCACAAACCTCATCGGGTACAGCGTGTATAGTAAAGACGGAAAACGGCGAACTGCCACGGCATACCCGCCTCTTTTTGTGGGCGGGCAACATCGGCGTGCGACCGAAAACGGGCGATCTGCTTGCAGGGTATATCGATGTGTATGCTGCCGTGCCGGAGGAGCCGGCTTTACGGGAACTTGCCTCGCAAAGCAACACATGGTTGTATGCATGGCCGCGTGACGGCTATGCCTTGATGTGGAGTGACGGACGCGACACCATGCCGCTGCCGCAAAAGATGCTTGCCGTTTGTCGCGAGAGTATTCAAGAGAAGCTGCATCGGTATCTGCCGCCTGCTTATGCCGCACTGTGTGAAAGCGTGCTGCTCGGCGAGCGGG
>JAZURB010000179.1:0-4771 GCA_045605945.1 Acutalibacteraceae bacterium | reverse complement strand
CACCACGTGAATACAGATACAGAGAACCGTCACCTTCGAGTGTAAGGGAGTCGTTTGTGACAATGCCGTTGGAGAACGAGGTCAGCGTGGATTTTCCTTCCACACGGATCGTCAGCGGATTGTAGGAGTCGATGGCGTTGTAGTCACCGCGTGTGTACCAGCTGAAATTATGAAGCGTCAGCACACCGTCGTTATAGTACGCATAGCCTGCCTCTTTGTCGACAGTTTCTTCGGTTTTGATGCCCCAGTTGGCGCTGTCGAGATATTGACCGTCCTGCAGCCACATACCGTCGATGAACACACCGTCCACCTCCTGCGCGCGTTCAAAGGTATGTGCCACCTCGATAGCGCTCACAGCACCGTCGTCCGTATAAGGGTCGGTCGCATACGCAAAATCCATCGGTTCGCCGTCAAAGGTGACGTTGACAGCCAGGTCTCCCTGATCGTCAGTGGCAAACCAGTAGCCGTCCTTGGTTTCCACCGGCACATACGCCAGATGACGGCGGTCGGCTCTGAATTTGCCGTCAAGGCGCGCAAAGCCCGCCGCCGATGTGCCGGGGTTCGTTTCGTAATACCATTCGATCTGCGTACCACTCTCACTCGCACCGACAGGGTCGACTGTCAGGATGTCTGTATCGGGCATTTTACCGGGAATGGGGTACTGCACATCGATGATGTTGATATCGGTGATGCAGTTGGCTGTGTCATAATCTGCATACAGTATCACCGAAGTGAAGTCATTTTGCTCAGGATAATAAAAGTGTCCGTCCTCACGATTGATCCAAACATACGCCTCATCATCGTTGAAATCAAATACGCGGTCGCCTATGGTGTTTAACAGTATTTCTACACGATAGACCGTGTTTTCCTTAAACGTATCGTTTGCCGTCATCGCAGCACCTTTTGTGCCGTGTGCATCCAGTGCATACCAACGGATAACCGGTGTTGTGCAATGCGGAGGATTATCCAGATCACAAGTAAAATCCGGATTTTGTCCCGGTGCGGGGCGCTGGATCTCAAAAACCTCTGCACGTGTCAGACGTTGAATACTATCCGTGACGGTGAAGGTGAAGGTGTGAGAGGTGCTTGTGACCTCCTTATCGCCTTTTTTCATCATCACCGTTTCTACCAGTGAATAGTCTCCTGCCGCAAGTGAATTTAAATCGTAATCAACGGGGGTAGAACCCGCGGCAACGAGGTGCTCCACCAATTGACGATTGCCGTCATACACATACAGATGGGATTCTGTAGAAAGATTCCACGAGAGAAGTGAATAGCCCATTGAGTTAGCGGAAAAACGAATCGGATAATGCATACCTGCAACGATCGTTCCCAGATCCTTTGTAACCATGCCGTCCGACACGGTGGGCTCTTGTATGGCAAACCCACATTTCCAGGCGAGCCCTGCTTGCCGTGACTGTACCGTGTCATAGCAGTTGCCGTCTGCTGAAATCCATTTAGCGCCCTCGCGCAATATAACGCTGTTGCCACTGTAATATATGCCGCCTTCAAAAGAACCGCCCGAGATGTTCATCGAGCCGGAAGAAATCGCCATATCATAATCATATTGCGCAGCGCAATCAAAAAATCCACCCGACACCGTCCAATCAATGCCTTTGCTGAAGATCGTGTGACCTGAAATAATACCGCCTTCGATATTTACCTTTCCACGCACACCGCCGATCGGCGCTTGCTCAAAGACATGATTTGCTTCAACCCATCCAAATTGTAAAAAGATCTGTACGTTGTCCTGTATGGTTAGCGTGCCTCCCGACAGATAAAACAGATTACCCTCTTCAATATGGATGACATCGCCGTCTACGCCGTGTCGCAGCCGATAAAACAACGATCCGCTTCCGCACACGGTCAAGGAACAGGAGCTTTCCCAAAGACAAATCAATCCCGTTTCATTGATCGAGCCTGTGAATTCAACGGAGCCGTCAATTTTCAAGCGTTTGGTACCGACCACATCTACACGCACATCACTTTCGATTTCCCTATCAGCATCGAAGGTGTGTTGAATGGTAACGCCCTCAGCAACATACACATCTGTTACATCGGGTGACATCAGTGCTTCGCGGAAATCTTTCCACGTTGCTACCGATACCTGGCTGTCTGACGGAATGGACAACGCACTTGTAGGCATAACGATGGTTGTCGGAAGGAAACATAGCAGCAAAGCAAGCACCGCCGACAAAGCGATGATGCGGTTGGAAAGATGTTGTTTCATGATATCTTCCTCCTTTGGAAGGATCGGTATAATTCTCCATTAGAACTGTATCATATAAAAACAAAATAGTCCCCACCCTTTTGCTAAAAAAGTGTGGGGTTGAGTAGTTTTTCTGAAATTTGTGTAAATCAGTCGATATAGGTCAGCCAATTTAAAAGAAGAGCCGCCCACTGTGCGGGATGCGGATGCTCGGGTGAAAGCCCCAATCCATGGCGTCCGTGCGGGAAAATATGCATTTCCATGTCGATGTTGTGCTCGCGCAGTGCCGTTGCATAGCGATAGCTGTTAATGACATTAACGGTGTTGTCGTCGTGGGTGTGCCATAAAAAGGCGGGCGGGGTAGCGTCGCTCACCAGCTTTGACGGGTCGTAATCCGTCGCGGTGGTGGCGCAGGCATCTCCCAGCAGATTGCGGTAGCTGCCTTCGTGCGCAACGCCGTCATCGGCGGGCGCGCATATCACGGGATAGCATAACACTTGGGCATTGGGCAAAAACGGTTGTGCGTCAATCTCATCCACGCCTTCGCCGTCGATCGGCGCAAGATAGGTGCAGGTCAGTGCTGCCAAATGGCCGCCTGCCGATGATCCCATCACAGCGATTTCCTGCGGGTTGATGCCGAATTCCGCCGCATGCGCGCGAACGAATCGTACCGCGCGGCGCGCATCCAGCAGCGGCAGGGGAAAGGTTGCGGGCGCAACGCGGTAATCGACTACAAAAGCGGTAATACCGTTTGCCGCCAAAAATTCGGCATAGCCGGCACCTTCGTGCTCCGCACGCATGGCATAACCGCCGCCGGGAAAGATAATGACGGCACAATCGGAGGTTTTTTGCGCGGGAATAAAGGGCGTGATTTCGGGGGAATCGTCCCATGCTTGCCATAATTTCATATTTGCTCGCCGCCTTTCGTTTGCCGTCATTATAGCACATATTCATGCCACTTGACAAGCGTCCGGCAAAGCATTATGATGAATATAGACAGAAAAAGGAGGAATGGTCATGACGCTCGTGGAATTTTTTGAGGTTTGCCCGTGCCATAACATCATCAGCACAACGGCGTTTGTGCCCGATCGCGTGATATTCCTCGGGAGTGAGAAAACCGTTGCCCGCCTTTCGCCGCTCTATGAAGCATATTATCGAAAGTATCATCCGCAGGTTGCCGTGATATTTCGCGCGACCGATACTACTGATCTAAACGCAACGGTGGAGGCGCTTTCGGCGATCATCTGTGAATTTCCCGATGCGGAATTTGATGTAACGGGCGGCGACGATCTGGTGCTCATCGCCATGGGTATCGTGCGCGAGCGGTATCGTGACCGCACATTCGGCATGCATCGGTTTGATATCGCGCGCGGTACTGCAAGCGATCCGCTGAAAAACCAAGCGCTCGCGTTGCCGCAACCACCTTCCATCACTGTCGAGCAAGCGGTGACGCTGTGCGGCGGCATTGTCAGCAGTACGATGGACGGCGCACCATTGCAAAAGCAGGATTTGACGGGCGTGTTCGGCAAAACTGTCGATCGCATGTGGGCGATCTCTTGCGAGGATCCGCATCGCTGGAACAAAGCGATCACGGGACTTAACCGCCTCGAAAAGCTGGCGCCTGCCAAAGACTCGCCGTTGCATACCGTCATTCCGAAACACGTACTTTCGCAAGACGCAACGCAATTTGAGCCGACGCGCGCAATTCTTACAAGCCTCGATCGCTGCGGGATCTTGTCTTATCGTGAGCATGCCGACGCGCTTGAGATCACCTATCCCGATCACCGGATAAAAGGGGCGCTTGCCAAGGCAGGCAATGTACTGGAATATAAGACGCTGCGCTTGGCGCAATGTGCCGTCGATGCGGACGGCAAGCCGTTCTTCGCGGATGCGCGTTGCGGCGTGTATATCGATTGGGACGGACGCTTCGGCATCAATAACGCAACAAATGCGCGCGATACGATCAACGAAATCGATGTTATCGCAACACGCGGTGTCGTGCCGTGGTTTATCTCCTGCAAAAACGGTACAGTCGATGATGAGGAGCTGTATAAGTTTACGGTGGTGGCGCGGCGCTTCGGCGGACGCTACGCCAAGGCGGTGCTGGTCGCGACCTATATCGACCGCAATCCCGCGGTGCGCGCGCGGCTTTTGCAGCGCGCTGCCGATATGCATATTGTGTTGGTTGATCGTGTGCATGAGCGATCGGATGAAGAATGGACGCAGGCGTTGTGTTCTCTTGCAAAATAATGATATTTTGCTGAAATTACTCTTGACAATCTCACCCGCGTATGGTATCATAATTCCTGCTGTGACGGAATCTTAACATACGCGGGTGTAGTTCAATGGTAGAACCCCAGCCTTCCAAGCTGGTCGCGTGGGTTCGATTCCCATCACCCGCTCCATAATGTTTCCGCCACGCTTCTTATAGATGCGCCTGTAGCTCAGCTGGATAGAGCATCTGCCTTCTAAGCAGAGGGCCAGGGGTTCGAGTCCCTTCAGGCGCGCCAACATATGGTGGGTATGGCGCAGTGGGTTAGCGCGCCAGATTGTGGCTCTGGA
>JAZURB010000178.1:0-7707 GCA_045605945.1 Acutalibacteraceae bacterium | reverse complement strand
GCCTTCATCAGCAGAAATGGCTTAAAAGAGGCATTCTCAACAAAAAGAAGTTGTGAAATATTTTTGGGAGCAAGATGCTGCAGGTTCGAGTCCTGTCGCTTCGAGTAAGCAAAAAAGGAAGGGCTTTTGCCCTTCCTTTTTTGCTTAATTAAAAAACGCGGTGCGATTTAATTAACAAACCCGCTTGTTAGATGATAGAAAGCAGATACGCTTGTTGTTGACACAAATACTGTGCATGGTTTGCATCGGTTTCGATGGTTTTGTAAGAATACGATTCGACGGCTTCTGTTTCGCCGTCCGCAAGGTATGTGATTTTGATCAAATTCCCCTGCGCATCGTATTCATAGAAGACGCGACTGTCGTACTCATATTCATAGCTGATTTTCTCCGCAATGCGCCCGTTTTTCACCAAACATTCGTAAACCGCCTCGCCGTCGGCGTTCTCGCAAAAGACGCCCGATAACACGTCGCCGTCGTATTCACAGCGCACCTCCGACTGCAACATACCGTCATAGTATTCCCGCTTTTCGGACAGGTTTCCTGCCGCGTTATACGCATACTGATAACCGGTATAATTCGTCCCGTCTTCCTGCGCTTCCTGTAGTTTGCCGTCGGCGTAATATCGAAGCGTTGTAGAGGTTACAGTTTCGGCATCCCACTGAAGGCGCACTTTACACGGCATACCGTTGGCATCAGGTTCCTCGAAGCGGCAGGAATATCGCAGCTCATTTTCAATCGTCATCATATCGTAGTAATCGATATTGCCGTTTTCATCGTAATAGTACTGTGTATAGCCGCTGTCGTAGAGGTTGACTCGATCCAGCAGATATACCGTCACTGCAGCGGGCCCGTCGATGGAAGCATCCTCCGAAGGCGCAGTCGCAAGTGTCGTCTCCCCTGTCGTTGTCGATGTGGCATCGGTGTTTTGAAGCGGCGGATTTATGCCGTTATCCGTAAGTGCAGTGCAGCCCGCCAACAGCAAACAAAGCAGCAAAACAAGCGGTAAAACTCTTCGCATAGACCTCTTCCTTTCCTGTTTTTTACACAACGACATTCCCGTTTAAAAAGCGGCGCAAACATGACTGCTTTTTAAACGATGGATGACGCATGCAACGACAGCCGCCCTTTGTGTTATGCGTTTATCGACCGGACGCCATTTGGTACAGCACCAAGGCATCGCGCATATTGACGCCACCGTTGCCGTCGATATCTGCCGCCGCATTTTGTTCATCGGTCAGCGTCGTTCTGCCGCTGGCGCATTGATACACCATCAACGCATCGCGCACATTGACCGTGTCGTTTCCGTCGACATCGCCGATGATCGGGAGCTCAAACAGCGGCTCAATGCGCATCGTATACGAACCGGCTTCGTCGGCACTGTACAGAATACTCTTCAGATAATACGTTTCACCGGCAATGAACTCTTCCTCCAAACGATACTGCCCGTTGTCGGCACCGTCATCATTGGAGTAGAAAAGGTTCCAGTCAGAATCATATACATACATTTTCGTGTCGAAGATATCCTCTTTCGGCGAGGAGAAGATGGCGTACAAACCGGTAATATACGGTTTGAACACGTAATAAACACCGTCGCCGGGGTTGATGATGTCGATGTCATAGTCGGTGTTGGGGATGGCTTTGGGAAGCTCAGCGTCATCTTCTTTTGTCACCGTAAAAGCGACTGAGCTGTACTCCGCTTCGCAATTTAAGAGTATATCATAGTAGTATGTTTGGTTTGCCGCCAGTTCATACGTCAGCGAGAAAGAGTCGGATCGGGTGTTGTTGTAACGCAATTGCTCGTATGCATTGCTGATTGCCACGCCGACCGTAGCACCCTCTCCGATGATCTCGCCCGAGGAAATGGTGTAACGTCCCGACACGGAAGGAGTAAAGGTATAACGTTCGGCTGCGCCGTAATCGTATCCGTTGCCTTCCAGAGTATGTGTGGTATTCAGCTCCAGTGCGTCAACGCCGAACACCGTTACAGTGATCGTATCGGTCAATCCGAGATCGGTGGTAACGGTGATGGTTGCTTCACCTTCGGCAACAGCCAAAATTGTTTTATCCTCCGCTTTAACCACCGACGGGTCGGAAGACGTGACAACATAATCTTCCTGCCAGCTACCTGCGGGAGAATAGGTGACATAAATATCGAAGGTGTCGCCTTGATCCATCACAAGATCGCCGCATTCGATGCTGACCGATTCTGCCGTGAAAATTTGTTCAACAATAGCCGAATAGGAGCCGGTTGCAGCGGGGTCGTACAGTTCGACGGTAATGTAGTAGGTTTCGCCCGCTTCCATCGCCACATCCGCGCTTACATTGACATCTTCGCCGCCGTCATCGTTGTACCCGATCTCTTTATAGGTAGCATCGCGCACCCACACACGCGGATCAATTGCCGGATCCTCAAAGTCCGAAACGATATCATAGGACCAGAATCGATAATACCCCGTTTCGGTCGGCGTGAAGGCGTACGTAATTTCGGTATCTACGCGCTCTTCCGAGGGAACGGTATATTCCACCTCTATCTCCGTGTCCAGCGTCAACGTGCCCCTGACGGCTTTAACGGTAAACCAACATTCATCAGAAAGACCGTTGAGGGTTTCCGCTTTGATCATTGCCTCTCCTTCCGCGACTGCAGTGACCTTGCCGTTTTCGTCCACGGTTGCCACCGCCTCGTTCGACGAGGTCCAGATCAGCGTACCGTCTGCTTCTGTCGGATATGTGCCATACCCGAGCGTATATTCCACGCCCTCGAACAAAGTAACATCATATTCATCCAAAAATATATCCGTGGGCAAGGCCTTAGAAGCAACAAGTGTATAGCTTCCCTCGTCGTCCATCTCGAATTCGTAGGCTCTCAAATAGTAGGTTTCGCCCGCTTCCAGCGTAGCGGAAACATAGAAATTCGTGCCGTCATAATCATCGTTCACGGCAATCATCTCCATGGACGCATCATAAAGCTCACCAATCGGATCCACGCCAACCTCATTAGACGAAACAAACCTATACAGCGCCGTCATATCGGGCGTGAATTGATACCAGTTGGCTTCGCCGACCGTCAGTGTCACCGTCACCGCCTCATCCATGATAAGGGGTATATATTCCTCTGCCACCGCCGTCGGGACAATCAAACTTGCCAACATGGCGAGTGCTAAGACAATGCCTAACATTCGTTTTTTCATACCAACCACTCCTTTGCTGAATTAAAATTTGCCGACTTTTACATTGCGCGAGGAGCTCGAGGACGAGCTTTCTTTCGCTTTCTTGGTACGATGTACAGTGCGGTACAAGAACAAATCGTTTGCTACCGTGACGCGCATACTGTCGGGCTTGGTGTATGCCGTGGCAGCGGGTTGGAAGCGCACGGATTTGAGCTTGCTTCTCATAACCCCCGTCGCAATAAACGCGACCACAAAGCCGATAACCAGCGCGATAATCAGGTTGCGTCCAAACTTGAACGGAAAACCGTTGAGTTCACCGTTAATTTGATAAGCGCTCTCTTCGAGATAGCTTTCAAATGCCGAAACATAATCGCCGTAGGACAGTGATGCGGTGATATCATCAATGATCGCGTCGCCTTCATCAGCAGAAATGGCTGTTTCGGCAATGCCGCTGCGATAAATATAGCACTCCCGCTCCTCCATGGAGATAATGAGCATCACACCGCTGCGTTGGTCACCGCAGCCAAAGTCTGCGGTATAAAACAGCTCTTCGGCATAGTATTGGATCGATTCACCGTGACAACTGTTTACTGTCGCAACAACAATATCGACCGCGTATCGCGCGCTGTAATCATCCAGTTGCTCGTTCAGAGACGCTTCTTCCGCGTCGGTAAGGAGATCGGCTTGGTCAATCATGCGCGGACTGCCTTGCGCAAGCGCCGAAACACACAGCACAAGGCACAGCAGCATTGCTGCAAAAACAGAGAATCCCGTCTTTTTCATCATGCGCACCTCCTTACAGCAACCACAACAAATAAGAAACGGCAAAAGCGGCAGCGGACACTGCGCCCGCCAAACCAAACAGCCACTTTTTGTACGCTTTCTTATCCATGGGAAGATCGCCGACAAATTTGCCGGTTTGCCCGTTCATGGCAAAGGTGTACCGTTCGCCGTTCCACGAGGTTGTTAACAACCATACGGGATAGAGCGCATATTTGGCAACACCGTTTTTCAGGTGGATGCCGGACGATTCAGCACTAACGGATGTGTAGCCTTGCACGGTCGCGGCGAAGGCATCTTCGGTGCTTCGTTTGATGCGCTCATTAGCACGGGCGATGCTTTGCTCGGCATCGACATCGTATTTATCGGCGAAAAAGCCCGAAAGATATGCCGTTTGGAAATCGACCGCTTCGGAAAAGTCGTAGGGCTCGATCGATTCCATGAGCGCATCCTCCATTTTGGATGAGCCATCCACAGGAACGCGTTCAAAGCCGATGCTGCCGCCGCGCGTGACGGAATAGAAACTGGTTTCGGTATAATTATAGTCGCTGTCGCTCCAAGCGCGGACGCGGGTCGCTTTATAACGAATATCCGCATCGACATCGGTATCGAACAGCCATACGGGAACATAAATGCCCTTGATCTCGTCGATATGGTTCTCCTGCGCAAACACTTTCGGAAGCAGACGCTTGCCGCCGTAATGCTTTTTGAGCGCTTCCTTCGCGGCATTTTTATCGAGTTTAAAAGGAATTACATAATCGGGCTTCAATGCACCCGCAAACTGTCCCATAATCACCGTCGGATTGCCGCAAAACGGACATGCCGTGGCGCCCGTTGTGGCATCGCCGACAATTTCGCCGCCGCAGGCATTGCATGTGTACACGCGCAGCGCGTCGACTTCGTCTTGCTGCCATTCGCCGCCCGCAGCCGTTTCCCACTGCATATCGTCCGCCGATGCGGATTTGAGCTGCTCATCATACGACGCGAGGGTTTCCACCTCAAACTCGGTATCACAATAAGGGCACTTCATCTTCCCGACTGCGCTGTTAAACTCGATCGTGCCGCCGCAGCATGGACATTTATATTGCTGCAAGGTTTCCAAAGATCGTCACTCCTTATTTCATACAATTTATTGCATATCGTTCTCATCGAAGCGATCGCCGCATTCCGAACAGAATTTGGGCGGGTTATGCGGATCGGCAGGCTCCCAGCCGCATTTATCGCAACGATACAGCGGTGCACCAACCGGCTTTTTCGCGCCGCACTCTTGGCAGAATTTACCTTTATTCACCGCACCGCAAGCGCAAGTCCAACCATCCTCAGCAGGCTTCGGCGAGCCGCACTCGGGGCAGAATTTGCCGGTCGCGGTCGCGCCGCAGGCACAGGTCCAACCTGCCGCTGCGGGTGCTTGTTGCTGTTGCATTTGCTGCATTTGTTGCATACCCGCTGCGTGCATTTGCTGCGCCATATTAAAGCCTCCGCCCATGGCGCCGCCCGCCATATTCATACCGACAAAGCCGTTCATCGCACCCGCTTGATTCGAGGCAGCAGCTTCCATGGCATTGGCAGTGGCGGTGGTCATGCGCCCCGCCATCATGAAGGCATTGGCGCCGTAGCCGGCGGCATCCTCCATTTCTTGAATCTTTTTCATATCCTCATCGGTGAGGGTGATCGGGTTGAGCGCGATCTTCTCTACCGTGATACCGCGCGATTCGACCCATTCCAGGCGCAGCGCTTCGTTCATTGCCGCTTTGAGTTCGTTCACCTTGGCAGGCAGCTGTGCGGGACGCAGTTCCTGTGCAGCGAGTGCTCCGAACGCAGGCTGCAGCGCCGAAATAAATTCGGTTTTGAGCTGCTCATCAATCTGATCGCGGGTGTATTCATATTCCACGTTGCCGCATACCTTCGTATAGAATACGATCGGGTTGGAAATCGTATAAGAATACACACCGTTGCAACGTACATTCACCGTGCGTGTGATGCCGATGTTTTTATTGGTAACTTCAAAGATGATGGGGCTCGGGGTGCCGAAACGGTTGCCGAGAATCTCTTTGGTGTTGAAATAATACACGCGCTGATCCTTACCGGTATCGCCGCCCATGGCAAAGCGTTTACCGATATCTTTAAACGAATCGAGAATGCTTTTGCCGAGCTTTCCCGCAAAGATCGACGGTGCCGTCGTGTTGTCATACGTAAACACGCCGGGCTCGGCGCATATCTCCACAACCTTGCCTTGTTCAACAATGATCATACACTGACCGTCTGCAACAGAAATACCCGAGCCGTTGGAGATCACATTATCGTGACCCTTATTGGACGAGCGCCCGCTCACGGATTTTTGACCTTTGCGCACCAGCACATCGGCGGGCAGCGCATCGCAATAAAAATATTCCTTCCATTGGTCGGCAAGAACGCCGCCGACAGCTCCCACTGCTGCTTTAATAAGTCCCATAAATTATTACTCCTTTCTGATGATACGAAGATCGCTTATTGGGAATTTGTTTGTTTTCAGTATAGCACGCTCCTTTCAAAATTTCAACTCATTTTAAAAAATCACATCTTATGTATTTAAAATCCACCACCGCGGTTTGCTTGACTTTTTTCGCGGCGCATGATATGGTTGTGCTATAGAGAATTTCAAAAAGAGTGAGGGGATATTATGGCTGCAAAAACCGGTAAAAAAGTATGGATCGTAATATTAGCTGCGGTGATTGTTATCGCCGCTGTCGGTGCGGTGGTAACCGTCAAGCTGACCGCGCGCGACGATGTGTTTACACTGCTGTGGACCTCTGATCCGCAATGGTATTCATTCAAATATCCCGAAATCATTGAGCATCAAAACCAATGGGTCGTGGATAATTTCGAAGAATACGATATGCGCTATATCCTGCATACGGGCGATTTTGTCAATCTTCCGCACGAAGATGCCGAATGGGCGGTGATGGATGAAGCATATACGCTGTGGGATGAAGCAGAGCTTCCCTACGGTGTTTTGGCGGGCAACCACGATGTTGACGGCTCGGATCATTCGGATTACAGCGAATATTTCGGGGCGTGGCGCTATGAGGATAACAAATGGTACGGCGGCGAATATCAGGATAATTTCGGCCATTATGACCTGATGACAATCGAAGGTGTGGATTTTATCTTTGTTTATCTTGGTTACAACAGCAGCTACACCGACGAGGATATTGATTGGCTCAACGAGGTACTCGCTGAACACAGCGACCGCATCGCATTCCTTTGCTTCCATGAATATTTGAACGCAGGCGGATTGCGCACTGCCAGCGGCGAGCGCTTTTTCAACTTAGTTGTACTGAAAAATCCGAATGTGCGCATGGTACTGTGCGGTCACAATTACGCTTCGCGCCGCTTAGTCAATGATATTGACGACGACGGCGACGGTGTTGCCGATCGCACGGTGTTCCAGATTATCGCCAATTATCAAGCGACCCCCAACGGCGGCAACGGCTTTATGCGATTTATGGAATGTGATTTGGAAAACGGGACAATCACCAACACTACCTATTCCCCCTACATCGACAGTTACGGTTCGATCTATGAAAGCGAAGAGCCGATTGACGAATACGGCACGATCGACACCTTTACCATTCCGTTCGATTTTTCGCAACCGACTCTCCCCGCGGGAAGTGCCGGTACAGTGATCCAATAAACACAAAAGCAGCGCCTCTCCCATCATCGGAGAGGCGCTGCTTATTTATGTTACGATGGCATAGGGCCAGTCGCTGATACCGCCGAA